>CAZYHO010000115.1:0-6023 GCA_964647495.1 uncultured Akkermansia sp.
CAGCCCCGGGCGCCGCGCGCTTATTGCAGCCGGAATGTGATGCGCGCCTTGTCCTTGTCGTAAGGCGACATCTCCAGCTTCACGCGATCGCCGATCACAAGGCGGATGAACCGTTTCCGCATCTTCCCGGAAATGTGGGCCAGCACTTCGTGTTCGGTCCCCTGCAGCTTCACGCGAAACATCGTCCCCGCAAGCACCTGCGTCACCATCCCCTCCAACGGAATGGCCTGCTCCTTTGTGTCCTCCTCATCCCGCTGATCCTGTCTCGGCTGATGTCGCGGAGGACCGGAGGACCGCCGGCGACCTCCCGGACGGCGATTGCCGTGTCCGCCGCCACCCGGACGTGGCGGCCCACCCGGACGTGGCGGCCCGCCGGGACGCGGCGGCCCACTGCTCCCGCCGGGACGCGCATGGCCACCCGGCCTCGCCGGGCCACCTGGTCGCGCGCCGCCGCCGCCGGGACGCGGCGGCCCACCCGGACGCGAGCCTCCGCCTCCGGGTCGGGGCGGACCTCCGGGTCGGAATCCACCACCACCGGGACGAGGAGCATTGGGACGACTAGGCATGAAAACTTGGGATAAACCCTTACCCTTGATTCAATTCATCCTCATGACAACAGCAAATCACCGGCCGCTTCCCTCCGGTCATGCAGGAGTGGGGACAGACCCCTTGCGCGATCCAACTGAAAAGTTGCGCGGAACGATGTTGGGTTGGAGTCCCGCCTTCAGGCGGAAGCGCAGCGTTTTGCGGAATGTTCTTTTCGCGCCACAGCGGCGGACTGGCCTTCACTCGGTGCGGAAGCTCCCCAGCACCGAAAGCCCATCCTTGTTCAGCAGCAGGACCTCGTAGCTGACCGGGTACGTCGCCTCCTCATACGCTTCGAGAATCGCAGGCCCCATCTCTTTGTACTCCCCCATCGGACGCGGGAATATATATACCGTGAACCGATCCGGGATGAGCAGCACCAGGTCATCGCCCATCGTGGTTTTGAAAGTCTCGTAGAATTTCGGCGCCAGCACGGCGCTCGCCGTCAGATGGCTTTTGCCGCGCACCACGGCCGACGTCACAAACCCCTTTGAGTCCTTCTTCACTTCGGGCTTCAGCGTCGCCCAAACCCGCGCCGCCGTCGCTTCCGCCTTCTTCATAAACCTGCTCCACCCCAGTCCCAGTTTTTCGAACTCGGCGTCACTGTAGTAACGAACAGTTCCCAGGCTCGTCTCCTTCCCCGGAACCAGAGCCGTCATCCGCCCACCTTTGATCACCCGCTTGACCGCCGCCCCGTCTTTCGGCTCGATCAACAGGCAAAATTCCTCCATCCCCCATCCCGAAACCATGCCAGCGAGCCAAAATGTCGCAGCAAACACCCCTAGCCTCGCGGTCCCTGCCGACCGGCGATTGCGGCGAGAAGCCAAAAACGACTGCACAGCATGTATCATGTCCATACAATGATTTGATTTGCAACACTTCCTGCGGGAACGCTTCGCATGCATGCGAAAAACTTCCAATCTATTAGGGAAAACTGTCGCGAAAATGTTGAAATACGCTACATTCCCCGCCACCTATGGCAACCACGACCACCCCAACCCGCCGGACCCGGTTCTCGCGGAGGATTCCCGATCACGTCACCGATGAACTCGTCAACGTGCTCTCCATCCCCAAGGTTTACGAATTCAACGAACTCTTCGGTCTGGTCTACGAGAACCTGAAGAAGCGAAACGCCGTGAGCGGCGGCGAAGAAATGCTGCGCCTGCGCGCCTACGAGAAGCTGCAAAACCTGGTGGGGCGGAACCTTGTGGAGAAAGTGATGAAGACGTACCGCGGGCTGGCCGGCATCAAGTCGGCGGCGAGCGTGAATCAGCCGAAGCCGATGATGAGCCCGATCATGGCCGCCGCCCAGGCGGCGGTGAAGGCCGAGGAAGAGGCCGCTGCCGCCGCCGAGCGCGCTGCAGCGAAGGCAGCCGCCGCCGCCAAAGCCGCCGTCGCGAAGGCGGTGAGCAAGAAGCCTGTTGCTTCGGCGAAAGCCAAACCGCTGGCAAAAGCGGCCTCGGCCAAGACCCCGGCCAAGCCGACCAAGGTGGCCACTTCGAAGACAGGGGCCAAGGGATCGGCGAAGACCAGGACGCTGGCTGCCTCTCGCAAACGCCAGGATCGCTTTTGAAGCCGGTATCCTCGCATGCCCACCGCCGGGTTCATCTGGCGGTGGGCATTTTTTTTGCCGCGGTTACATGCGCCAAAGCCGGTGCCGGCAGAGCCCGCTTCTGTCGGCTTGCCGTGACCCGTCCGTAAGCCGGACGATCACGAAGAGTCTTGACAGTGGCGATCGCTCTTCAATACGGTTGAAACACCCGGTTCCCGTTTCTCTCGCCACTTTCCACCCGGAGGCGCCTCAACCGCTGCCTGCACGCCGCCCGCCTCCACGTCTTGTTTGCCGTGCGACCATGAACTCATCGCCATGGTCTCGAATGCCAGCTTCACGACAGCCAACACAAACAATCCGCCCATGAAACTCCCTCTGTTCACCCTCGGCGCCGGCATCGTCGCCATCGCAGGTCACACCTTCCCCGTTCACGCCGCCGATCCGTACGCCAAGGCCGTCGTGCGTTCCGAGATTCTCGATGGCAACATCGGAAACTCGCGCACCGATCCAGGCGCGGCCCTTGGCCCTCCTGACGAAACCAATGTGTCACTGGGCGGACCGGGCGCCAGCATTCTCCTGGACATGGGTGAGGACACCTTGGTCGTGAACGGCCCCGGACCAGACCTCGAAGTCCGCGAGATCGGCGCCGCCTTCGGCGGGGTGGACGAAAGCTATCGGGTGCTGGTGTCCAATTCGACCGAGCCCGAAACATTCGTTTTCGTCGGCGAGGGGCGAGCGCTCAGTCTGATCGACATCGCCCCCTCGGGCCTGGAGTCCATCCGGTATGTCTGGATCCAGGATCTGGCCACGGAAACTCTCAACACCCAGACACCCGGCTCCGATATAGACAGCGTCCGCTCGCTCTATGGCGCCGGCGCCGGCGACGACCTGCCACCACCCGCCGATGTCCGGATCCGCCTGACCAGCCAGGGCGCCCTGATCTCGTGGTCCGCTCCGCAGATCGAGAACGTCACCGGTTACGCCATCCGCAGGAGTCTCGACGGCATCTCTTTCGGCAGCAGCCCGGATGCCTCACTCAGCGCCGACGAAACCGCCTGGCTGGATACGAGCGCGACGGCTGTCCAGCCTGTGTTCCACGCGGTCAGCGTCCGGTCGGGCGACGAGGAGAGCCGGCTCATGGTAGTCGGCATCCCGGTCACCACATTGCCCGTCCCGAGCGCGGAACCGGTTCATATCGGGGACGATCCGGTCCCGGCTTGGGAGCGTCCCGAGGCGGTTCGCACGTACTCGTGGCATTTGACGCTGCCGCCCGGTTTGAGCGGAGGCCAGGCCGCGCTGGATCTTGAAGTCTTTGACATCGATTACAGCACCAATCCCCTTATTGTGAACGGGGTTCGCGCTGCGGCCCTGCCCACTCACGGCTCGGAGAACTGGGCTTCGCGCTCCGTGTCGTTTCCCGCCAGCCTTCTGAAGCCCGGCGCCAACACCTTCACCATCGCCGCGCGCGCCTCCAACGGCGCCGCGTCCGGCCAGCTCGACGACTTCATGGTGCGGAATCTTGCCCTCCGGCTTCTCCTGGATCCGGAAGTCCACGGCGTGCATACCGCCACGCGATTTACCCGCGTCGAGGCGGGGGCCACCACCGTCACCCTCCGCTGGGTGGTGGAACAAACGCCCACCTTGGCGCCTCCGAAATGGGAAACCGTCTCCGGTCCGATCGAATGGACCGCATCCGTCACGGCCGAGGAAGGTTATTTCCGGCTGAATGAGCGGCCTTGATCGATGAAGCTCGCTCAGCCGGCGGCGCAGGGCTTGCGTGTGGCGGGCGAGGGGTGAATTTGTGGGTGATCCGATGAAAATCCACGCCTGTGTGCTTTCCCTCTTCGCGCTGCCCTGTCTGGCGCAGATTTCGTGGCCGGACGGCCAGGCGCTGCCTGTGTTCGCTGAGGCGAAACGTCTGGACGTGATCGATCTGGAACGCGCGCCGGGCGAACTGCGGCTGCTTTCAGCGAGTCTGCAGGGGATCGTGAATCGCGAGGAGCCGCGAATCTGCCTCTTCGAGCCCGCGGAGGAGGGAAAAGAGACGTGGCTCAAAGAGCTGGAATTGCCGTACGAGGTGCATGCCGACCCGCTGGCGGTGGTGCTGCGTTTCAAGGACGCGCTGAAGGGGCTGGTGATCTATGACCCGGAGCTTCCGGACTCCGTGAACGTGGCCACCACCCTGGCCGGGCAGAAAGACGCGCTTGTGGCGAGCCCGGATCTTGCCGCGAGGCTCACGGCCGCGCCGTTCGAGCTGCCGGTGCTCGATGACCTGCGCGGCAGGTTCAAGAGCCGGATCGAGGCCTGCACCTGGCAGTACGAAAACCTGTGGAAATCGGCGAACCGCCGCCTGCTCGTCGGACTTTCACCCGGTCGCACGGGGCGCACCCGCGACGGCCTGCCTCCCGGGTTTTCAGTCGTCCTGGAGGATGCCACCGGCGAGCGCCGCGGGAGGAACCGCGCGGTCCGCGAGATCGACCTCACGAAGCACCTCGGCCGCGACGCCGTTTTCCTGCGCTTCGAGGACGCGCGGCGCCGGGACGGATGGGGAGCGGCCGTGCATCGCGTCACGGTGAAGGCCGGCGAGCAGGTCATCGCCGATTTTGTCCCCGGCACCGACGGCGAAACCCCCTTTCTCCACGACGCCCAGCGGTCACAGTTGAAGGATGGCTTCCGCTACGCGGACAACGACCGCCATTTCACCTACCGCTTCGCGCCACCGGCCGGGGCCGCCGCCCTCACGGCCACGGTGGACGTCGTCAACCAGTATCGCGTTTCCGCCGGGAATGTGGAGCCGCACATGCCGTGGAGCCCCTACGGCCACTTGCGCGACTACGCCGTGGCGACCCGCGCGATGGTCGTGTGGCTGGATGTCAACGCGCCGGCCGAGCGGGCGCTGCTGGAAAAGATCCTGGCCGACATGGGACCGGGATCGCCGTACCTCGGCTGGTTCGGAAACGACATCGAGGGCGAGTTCGGCGGGGTCGAGTTATGCTCCCGCCACGGCGTGTACGTGGTGCCGGCGGACTGGTTCAACAACCTCACGGTTTTTTCCGGCACACGCCTGAAAAGCGAAATCGCGAAGGCGCCCGCGCCCCCCGCGCTGGAAAACAGGATCTACGTCACCATGACATTCGGCGAGGGCGACAATCTCCAGTACAACCAGCACCGCATGCGCGTGCTGTGGGACGATCCCGCCCGCGGCAAGATCCCGCTCAACTGGACATCCTCGCCGCTCCTGCTCGACGCCGCGCCGGCCATCCTCGACTACTACCGCCGCACCGCCACCGCCAACGACCTCCTCTGCTCCGGCCCCTCCGCCGTCGGCTATTTCTACGTCGAACCATGGCCGCCGGATCACTTCGCCGATTTCATGAAGTTCACCCGACCCTACGTGGACCGCTCAGGCATGACCGTCCCCTACGTCCTCAATCGAGTGAACCACCGCGACATCCCGCTCGGCCGCGACAAGGCCGCCGTGTACCGCGAGCAGCACCAGCCGCCGGGTATCCTCCTGGGCTGGGGCGAACAATTCGGCGTGCAGTTCATCGACGGCCTGCCGGTCTCCGAAGTCCGCGGCATTTCCACCGTGGCGGAAGGCCGGCGCGTCCTCGAGGATGCCAGGCGCGACTGGGATGGCGCATCGCCGCGCTTCCTCTCCCTCGGCCTCTTCGCCTGGCGCCTCCGCCCATCGGACATCGCCCCGTTCGTCGAATCCCTCGGCCCGGAATTCCACGTCCTCAGAGCCGACCACTACTTCGCCCTGCTCCGCCAAACCGCCCGCTAACCGGACCACCCCCCGAATCACCCAATCCAGCCGGCCGCCGTCCGTATGGTGACAGGTAAATTATGGGCGGGATGCGATATTCCGGTGATGTCGATATTC
>CAZYHO010000115.1:6123-11517 GCA_964647495.1 uncultured Akkermansia sp.
TATGGTGACAGGTAAATTATGGGCGGGATGCGATATTCCGGTGATGTCGATATTCAAGAAATCCCAACGATCGGGGCATGCCTCGCTTCCGGTTGAGGGGGGCTTGCGGGTTGGCGGCGGTGCGGCGGCGCGGTGATTATTGGAGGATTGCGAGGATGTCTTCGATGGCGGCGCGTGACTGGGCGTCGAGGTTGGGTTTGGCGGCGAGGGATTGGAGGCTGTTGCGGCTGGCGGGAGTGGCGCAATGGCGGATGGCTTTGAGGGCTTCCGGTCGTCCGCCGAGGCGGGCGGCGAAGAACTTGATGAGTGCCTCGCAGGCTTCCGGTTTCACCGAGTCGGGGATGCCTTCCTGCAATCCCCAGAGGGCTTCGGTGGTGTCGTGGTTTTCGGAGAGCAGTTCGATCAAGCGGCGGGCGGCCGGTTCTCCTTTTTGGCGGAGCGTGCGCAATCCGAAGTAAATGGCGTAGTGGCCGTCCTGTTGCGAGCGGCTCAGCTCGATGATCTTGGCTTCGAGGGCGGGGCTGACGATGGCGCCCCACACCGCGCCCAGCGGAGTGCGGATGTCGGTGTAGGTTTTCTCGTTCAGTTGCTGCAGGAGGATGTCGCCGGCCTTCCCGGTGAAGTCTTTGCCGGTCAGGCCGGCCAGGGCGTGCGGCAACGCCTCGCGCACCGCGATCGAAGTGTCGGAGGCGAGGCTCAGCGCCAGGTCGAGATCGGCCGGTTCCGGTTCGTGGAACGACAGCACGGTCAGCGCCCGCGCGCGACGGGTGTCGGAGTGGTCGCGAATCAACCGGCGGAGCGGATCGCGGAAGGGTTTCCGGTCGTAGTCCACGCCGCCGACCATCCCCAGCGCGGCCAGCGCCGCGCGCTGCGACTGCTCATCATCGCTTTTGAGCAAGTCGAGGATTTTGGCCAAGGCCGCGTCTCGCTGCTCCACGCTATCGAGCTGGGCCACTTCCTGCACCAAGGCTTGTGCGTCGGAATACGCCTGCCGCGTGCGTTCTTCTTCGAGTATGGAGGCGCGGACTTCTTGTGGCCGGCCCCACAACTTGTAACTCCGGGATTCTCCAGCCGGAATGATGGCTTTTTCCCCCGCTGTCAGCGTCCACGGTGACTGCGCCGCGACCGGCGATCGGGCTCCGATCTCCAATGCTGAAACGCCATTGGCATCGAGCTTTGGATCCTCGGAGCGGCTTTTCCAGTCGGCGGACAGGGTGGTGTGCCGGGTGGTTTCGTCCTGCACGATCACCGGCGTTTGCCAGAAGACATTGTTTTCCAGGACCAGCGATGTGAGTTGCTGGGCCGAAGCGTCCGCGTCCGCGACGCGTCCCTGCATGATGGCCACCGGGCTGTTGGCGAAAACATTGCGCCGAATCACCGGTTCCGACGAGCCGAGCACGGCGAGCGCTTCTCTGAGGTTGGCGTCGAAGGTGTTGCCTTCGATGCGGTCGCGGTTGTCGAACCAGCAGGAGATGCCGTCCATCTCGTTTTTCCAGAAGACGTTGTCCGTGATGACGGCTTCCGTCCGGCCCGAGGCGTAGATGCCCGAACGCGCGTTGCCCCAGATGCGGCAATGGCGGATGAGCGGCGAGGCGTCATCATAACGCACTCCGTGCCAGGCCGCGCCGGAGATGAGGCAGCGCTCGATCGTCACGTCTTTGGCGCCGCGCCCGATCACGACCCCCGCGTAGTGGCAATTGCGGATGTCGGAATCGCGCACCGTCAGCCTTTTCGCGCCGCCGGCGACGGTGAGTCCATTTCCCCAATGCGCGGCGATGAGGCAGCGCGAGATTTCCAGCGACCCGGCGTCCGCGAGGTGGGAAACCCCGTGAGTGCCCGGCCCGACCAGTCGGCAATCCTCCAGAATGACATCACCCGGTGAGTGGTTGACGAAGGCGGCTTCTTGCGCCGACCTGTCGGGGTTCGGCGGCGCGATCGAGTCGAGCCGCAGCCGCCGCAATGCGACTTTTCCGTGGAGAACACGGACCGTTGGCGCGTTGACGGTGCGCTGCCATTCCTTCTGGAGCGCCTTCTTTTCCGGTCCATCGGCAGCGGCCTTGAGGCGCGTTTCGAGTGCCTGCGCTTCGGGATCGCCCGGTTTCAGGGTCGGGGTGGGGGAGATCACGGTTTCGCCCTCCGAGACGCCTTCCAGCGTGACGCTTTTTTCGATCAGCAGGTTGCCGGCATACGTGCCTGCGGCGAGTTTCAGCACCGCTCCTTCCGGCGCGGCGTCGAGCGCGGCCTGGATCGATTCTCCCGGCTGAAGAGTGAGTGTGACCGCCTCCGTCTGCGCTGGCAGCTTTGGCCAGAGAAACAACGAAGCGGCCGCCGCCAGCGCCGCCACCACGCCCCACGAACCCCCGGCCAGCCGCGGTGGCGGTTCCTCGCGACGCAGCAGGCGATGCAGCCGCGTGATCATCGGTCCGCCGCCGGTGGCGCCCAGGGCCGGGGTTGGCGCCGCGGCGCACAATTCTGCCACGCGTGCCAAAGCGCGCGCGTAACCCGCGCGGTCGGCAAGCGCGTCTGCCACGATGTCATCGGCGGCGAATTCGCGTTCGCGCCGGATGACGCGGTTGATCCACCACACGGCGGGATGGTAGAAAAAGAGCGTTTCCAGGGCCGCCTGCCCCAGCAGAAGCCAGTCATCCCAGCGGCGCAGGTGCGCGAGTTCATGCGCGAGCACCGCCTCGAGCTGAGCCGGGCTCAGGCCGCTCAGCACGCTGGCGGGCAGCAGGATGACCGGTTTGAATCCGCTCACGAGCATGGGAGTGAGCGCCCGGGCGGTTACCATCACGCGCACCGGACGGCGCAGCCTCAACCGCGCGGCCAGACGGGCCTGCGGCAAATCCGGACGCAGTGTGCCTTCGTGTTTCCACTGCCGCAGCCGCCACCAGCCCGACAATCGCCAAAGTGAAAATCCCACCACACCGGCGCTCCACAGCGCGACGATCCACGGAAGCGCGCCGCGAATGCGGGGAGACCACGGTTCGGTCGGGGAGACAGCGGAATGAGCGGGAACGGCCGGCGCCGTCGCGGCGTGCGTCATCGCAGCCGGGGTTTCGACGCCAGCCGTCGGCGCGTTCGCCGCCGATGGCGGTGCGAGAGTCGCTCCTTCGGAACCCGCGGCGGCAACCGTTATTTCCGGCCGCGTTTCCGGTCCGGCGGAGAAAGCCGGGACGCTCGCCGTGACAGGCGCGGGTTCGATCTTCAGCCGGACAAAAGTGACGCCCGCACACGCCGCCATCAGCCCGAGCGCCGTGAACGCCACGAGATGGCGCAGCGCCGCCGAAGACCGCCGGAAGGCGGCCAGCGCCATCGCCAGCGCGGCGGCCACCAGCACGCCTTGCCAGAGCGAGTGCAGCAGGGTCAGGCCCAGCCGTTCAATGAGGGGTGAGATCGAATGGGGATTCATGCGTCGCCTCCGAGTTGGTCGATGAGTGCTTTGATTTCGCCGAGTTCGCGTCTGGAAATCTTTCCGGAGCCCAGAGCCTGCGCCACCAGCGCGCGCGCCGAGCCGTCGAACGCCCGGTCGATGAGGTCGCGCACCAGCAGACGCCTGGTTTTCTCCGCCGGCGCCGCCGGGTGATACACATGGGAGCGATCCGCTTCATCGCGCGTCACCAGCCCTTTTTCCGTCATGATCTGCAGGAATTTGAGCGCCGTCGTGTACGCCAGCGGCTCGCCCCGCTCCGCGTTCAGCGCCTCCATCACCTTGCGCACCGGGCTGGGACCCTCGCGCCACAACACCCGTAAAATCGCCAGCTCGGCATCCGTCGGACGCGGCACCTTGACGCTCTGTTTTCCCGCCATGACGGAAAAAATACGAACCGCTTCGTCGAGAGTCAACGAAATTCTTCGTAGATCGGCGGGACCCGGATCATGAGCAAGCTCAGGGAGGTGAAGGCTTTCCTGGGAGCGGTGCATTCCAAGGCTCTGCCGCAGTCCAGGAGCCTTCGGCGTTCGGATACACACTCAGCATGAGCGAGCGCCCCGTCACGGCAGCGGGATGGCGAAGTCCGGAGGCAGGGTTTGGCGCCATGCCTCGAACTGGTCCGGTTCTTTTTGCAGGGCGCGGGCGACGCGCTGGACGGCGGAGGCATCCAGCCACGGTTCCGTGGCATGACGGGTGATCAGGGCGGCGGCGTGCTCGGTGCCGCCCCGCAGTGAGCGGTCGATAATCTGAGCGAACACCTGTTGTTTGGTGCCTTCGGAAAAGACTTCCTGCATGGTCGCGGCGGTCTCCGGCGTCAGCCTCTGGATGGCCCGCTGGAAGAGTTGCATGCGCCGGAACTCGTTCAATTCCTTCAGCGCTTCTCTCGCGCATTGTTTCGCATCCCAATCGTGGGGGAAATCGAAGTCGGCGTCCAGCGAGGACGAAACGCGGCCCCGGCCGTTCCCGTCGTCGATGGCGGTGGCCTCCGGCGCGGTCGGAGTGATATCTGCGGGAGTGATGCCCGGAGGCAGGGGCGCCCGTCTTTCCACTGCGCCCGGAGTTTCCGTGAAGGCCGCGGCCTGCCGGGGTTCGATCCAGACGTGTGCCCACCAACCGATGACCACACCCACCGCGAGCAACAACAGCGTTTGAACTTGCCGGGTTTGCAGGAAACGGACCATCCGTTCTTATAGCCAGATCCACCTTGAGCGTCAATGATGGCAAGCCCCGGTTGTGGTCTCGTTGCCTGGTTTGCCTGGTTGCCTACGAGGCGGGCGCGTGTAGGCTCCCGTCATGTCAGCCGCGGAGAAACTGGACCTCCTGATGACGCGAGAGGAGTACGCCGTCTTCGAGGCGGGGGCGGACCGGCGGCACGAATTCTTTCAGGGCACGGTGGTCGCCATGGCCGGTGGATCGGAGGGGCACAGCCTGCTCACGGCAAATGTGATCCGACGCCTGGGCAACGCCTTCGACGCGCGTCCCTGCCGGGTCTATGACTCCAATATGCGGGTCAGGATCGAATCGACCGGACTGGAAACTTACCCGGACGCCTCCGTGGTCTGTGGTCCGTCGAAGTTCGCGGACCTCAGCCGTCAGGCGTTGCTGAATCCGGTGATGCTGATGGAGGTGCTGTCGCCCGGAACGGAAGACTATGACCGAGGCAAGAAGTTCTGGCACTACCGCCACCTGGAGTCCCTGAAGATCTATGTGTTGGTGAGCCAGTCGGAGCCACTCGTGGAGGTGTTCATCCGCCGGACCGGGAACGACGCAGAGTGGCTGCTGCGCACGTTTCAGGGCATCGACTCGGTGATGAAGCTGGACCCCCTGGATGTCAGCATCCCGCTGCGTGATATTTATGCAAAAACGTCGGTGGAAGGTGCGGAAACGGAAGCGGTGTGAGTGAGATGGATGTTCAGGAGGCCGGCCTTGGGGACGCGGCCACAAGAGATTCGGCAACTGGT
>CAZYHO010000116.1:0-11444 GCA_964647495.1 uncultured Akkermansia sp.
CAAAGGACAGCGGCACTTGCTCGCGCTGCGGGCCTGTGACCAGTTCCGCTGCCGCTGCGGCTCCCTCGCGACCTGGATCCCATATCCACTTCGAGCCAAGTATATTAAATCCCGCCTCGCGCGCATCCGCTTCGGGAAGGGCCACCAGCCATTCGGCGACCGGAGCCCCTCCCTCTTTGCGAAACCACGGTTCGACCAGCGAGCCGATAGCCTTGTTTTTGGTTCCTCCGGCATCGAGACCGGCCACCAGGCCGACAGTGCGGTGGACATCCTGGTCCGCGAGGCGTTCGACGATGCCGCCGATGGCCGTGGCGCGCGCTTCGCCTCGCAACGACTCCTGCGCCCAGGTCCGGCCCACGACTTCCAGCGCCTTCAGTCCGCCCGCCGTGGTGCTGCACTCACGCGCCACTTCCGCCGCATGGCGCGGGTTTTGCGCCGCCCATTTCGCGACCGCGTCAAGGTCGGGAGAAAGACGCCGCTCGTCCCATTCACGCAGCAATCGCAGGCCAGTTTCGGGATCACTGCTCATCCATGATTCGAGGGCCTGGCGGCGGAGTGATTCGATGAAGTGAGATGGGGACAGACCCTCTATGGATGGCGCTCTGGATTTCCTGCTTGCCGCCGCCCGTAAAGACGCACACCTGTATTCCATGAAAGCCACCCTGGAAATCCCGGATGACCTTTACCGCAACGTCAAGGCTCGCAGCGCTCTCGAAGGACGTTCTCTCCGCTCGGTCGCCGAGGAATTATTCCGCAATTGGCTTGCCAGCGAGCCCTCCTCGACGGCAAGCGGAGAGGAAGCGATCACGGAAGAGGAAATCGCGAAGTATCCCTGGCTCGTGCTGACCCGGAAGCATGTGAACCCAAGCCTCAGCCATGACATGGAGGACATCCGGAACTCCATCGCCCGCGGACGGGCCGGGGAGTTCGGCGCGGAATCCACCACCCTCGTCACATTCGAAAAAGGCGCCCGCAAACTCCCCCAGACCCTCGTCCTCGAAGGCTGAACGTTTCCTATCACCAAGGCGTTTCGCGGAGGTGACGATCTTGAATCCAGTCTGCTCCGGACCGTTCAAACGGCAATGCGGGAAACCTGCCCGGTCCCGAACACGATTCGCGAGTTCCTCTCCGCAAGTCTGCGCCAAGATGAGGATCTTGCCCTGTCGATCCGAAAAACTCCTCGAAACACCGTGCGAGTTGAGGAGGAACCTGGCGGATTCTATCATTTGCCCCTGAACACTCGAGGAGGCCTTCGATGGGTCTATCCTCTGGCAGTTCATCGAGCACGGGGAGTCGAACTGCTTGTGGCGCCTGTTTTGTTCGCACCGCTTCGGCAATCGATCGTGAATACCGGTATTCAACCTCAACCCGGTTTCATTGAAGCACTTCTGCCAGCTTCGAGGCCAACACAACCAATCGATCACGCACCCGCCCTGCCCTGCTGTCGTACACGACGGACAATCGGCGGCTCAAGGCTTCCAGCAGCGGGTCATCAACGACCACAAAGACGTTGGGGTCCAATCCGTCCGCCAGGTGTGTCGGCAAGATTCCCCCGGGAGCGCCGGATCTGAGAAGCTCCCGCACATGACCGAAAGTCTCGACACGATGTCCCCAACGTGGATGGATTTCCAGCTTTTCGCACAACCGCTGCAGCGAGTCCAGCCATTGCCCGTGGCCGCGAATGACGGTCAGGGGAACTCGCCTGAAAAACTCGGTGGCGGGCAACCCGTCCATCTTGCTGTCAAAGTCCCGCCTGCCGACCAAGCAGAAGGACATAGAGCATGCCGGTGTCTCGACCATTCCCGAGGCGTGCAACCCGGCACGCAGGATGGCGAGATCAATCTCGCCTTCATGGAGTTTTCGCACTGCGTCCTCAGTCGAAGCCGGCACGAATTCGAAGGCATGCTCCGGGAATGCCTGTTCCAGCACTGCCAAACGCGGGAAAAGCAGGGCTTCAAGCACCGAAGCGCCTCCTCCGAGCCGCAACGTCTTCTGGGCATCCATGAACCTCCCGACCGTGGTCTCAAACTCCGCGAAATACGAAGCGGTGATCAAGGCCAGTTCCCTTCCGGCCTCCGTGATTTGCAGACTTCTCCCTCTCCGCACGAACAAGGCGATTCCCAGTGTCCGCTCCAATTCACCAATCTGCCGGCTCATCAGACTGCGACGGCTGGATTGCCCTTTGGCAGCAGCGGTGACAGATTCGGCACGCGCCACATCAAGGAACGCTCTGAGCTTGTCCAGGCTCAACCCCCTTTGAAAAAGATCATGGATCGTCATTCGTTACTCCTGAGTAACTCTATGTGAATTTTAGCAATTGTACAAGCACAATCTGTCCGTTATAATGGTGGTGTGAATTTGCAGGATATCAGGGTCGGTGATCGCATCCTCGGTATAGAGGCGGGGGAAGTCGTGCTCATCAAGAGCCACGAAATGATGGGGCCGGACTGCGCGGAGATCACCTACCAGGCATCATCTGGGGCGACAGCCTCCTGTTTGCTCTTTCCTGACGATGCGTCCAAGCTCCACAGGGAGGAATCCAGACGACCGCTCGGCTTCAGTGCCGATCCCGCCGGTTTCCGGCTCGCGTCGGAGGCCCAGCGCATCAAGCTGGGATACCTCTTCGATCCCTTCGTGGCAGTGAACACGTCCAATGTGGACCCCTTGCCTCACCAAATCACCGCCGTCTATGAGGCCATGCTGGGTCGGCAGCCGCTCCGCTTCCTGCTCGCCGACGACCCCGGCGCTGGCAAGACCATCATGACCGGGCTCCTCATCAAGGAGCTGGTCATCCGCGGCGACATCGCCAAATGCCTCATCGTCACTCCTGGCGGCCTCGTCGAACAGTGGCAGGACGAACTGGACCAGAAATTCAGCCTGCCTTTTGACATTTTGACCAACGACGCTCTCGAAGCCTCGCGCACCGGCAACTGGTTCCAGGAGCACGACTTCTGCATCGCTCGCCTCGACAAGCTGTCCCGCAACGAGAGCGTGCAGGAGAAGCTTGCGGCCGTCGATTGGGACCTCGTCATTGTTGACGAAGCCCACAAGATGTCCGCCACCTACTTCGGCAGCGAACTGAAGCAAACAAAGCGTTTCAAGCTCGGCAAACTGCTCTCGGAACACACCCGCCAGTTGCTCCTGCTCACCGCCACACCGCACAATGGAAAACCCCAGGACTTCCAGCTTTTCCTTTCGCTCCTCGATGGCGACCGCTTCGAGGGCAAGCTGCGCAACGCCGCCCACACGCAGGACGCATCCGACCTCATGCGCCGCATGGTGAAGGAAAACCTCGTCACCATGGAGGGCAAGCCGCTCTTCCCCAAGCGCCACGCCCGCACGCTCCCCTTCACCCTCTCCGACGAAGAAGCCGCCCTCTACGAGGCCGTCACTCGTTATGTGCGCGAGGAATTCAACCGCGCCGACAAGCTCGACGACACGCGCAAGGGCACCGTGGGCTTCGCCCTCACCATCCTGCAACGCCGCCTCGCTTCCTCTCCCGAGGCCATCTTCCAGAGCCTGAGCCGCCGCCGCGAACGCCTGGAGAAACGCCTCCGCGAGGAAAAGCTCCTCAAGCGCGGCGCGGATGCCCGGCTCTCCATCCACCCGGCCCTGCCTGACATCGATGACGAGGACCTGCAGAATATCGAAGACTCTCCCGAACCGGAACTCGAATCCGCCGAGAACCAGGTCGTGGACCTCGCCACCACCGCGCTCACCATTCAGGAGCTGGAAACGGAAATCGTCCTCCTGAAAGACCTTGAAGGCCAAGCCGCCGCCGTTCTGCAATCCGGCAACGACACGAAGTGGGTCAAGCTCGCCGAAGCCCTCGACGGCATCGTCCGCGATCAGGAGACCGGCAAACGCCGCAAGCTCGTCATCTTCACCGAACATCGCGACACCTTGCGCTATCTGGAGCGCCGCTTGAAAGCCTTCTACCAGTCGGAGCAGGCCATCGTCACCGTGCACGGCCAGACGCCCCGCGATCAGCGCCGCGCCATTCAGGAAGCCTTCACCAACGATCCCGATGTCCTCGTCTTCCTCGCCACCGACGCCGCGGGCGAAGGGATCAACCTTCAGCGCGCCCATCTCATGGTCAATTACGACCTGCCCTGGAATCCCAACCGCCTGGAGCAGCGTTTCGGGCGCATCCACCGTATCGGCCAGAGGGAGGAATGCTACCTGTGGAACCTCATCGCTGAGGAAACCCGCGAGGCCGATGTCTTCCTGAGCCTCCTCAAAAAACTGGAGCAGGAATGCGAGGCGCTCAACGGTGCCGTCTTCGATGTACTGGGGGAACTTTTCAAAGAAAAAACCCTCAAAGACCTGCTCATCGAAGCCGTCCGCCGCGCCGACGACCCCGCCGCCAAGGAATACCTGAACAACACCATCGAAACCGAGTTCTCACACGATCACCTGCAAGCCCTCATCGACGAACGTTCTCTCGGCAACGAAGCCCTCAGCGACTCGCGCATCCGCGACCTCTGCGATCAGATGGAGCGCGCCAATGTCCGCCGTCTCCAGCCCCACCACATCGGCGGATTCTTCGAAGCCGCCTTCGCCAAATTAGGTGGGCGTCTTCTGGCGCGGGAAAAGAACCGCTTCCAGATTCAGAACGTCCCCCTAGAAATCCGCCGCCGCGACCGCATCGTGGGGCGCGGCGCTCCGGTGCTGAAGGCCTACGAGCGCGTCACCTTCCACAAGGAGCAGGTGCGCCTCGACGGCCATCCGCCCGCTGCCCTCATCGCCCCCGGCCATCCCCTGCTCGATTCCCTCATCGACCTCGTGCAGGAAACCCACCGCGACCTGCTCCGCCAGGGGACCGTGCTCATCGATGCCTCCAACCGCACCACTTCCCCCAGGTTGCTGTTCTACGTCCTCAGCGATATCAGCGACGGCCAGCCCGTCCGGCCCGGTTCCAGGGAAAAACGCTTGCTCTCCCGCCGCTTGCAGTTCGTCGAGATCACCCAAACCGGAGACATCCACCACGCCGGCGCCGCTCCGTATCTCGACTACCAGCCGCCCCTGCCAGAGGATCAGGCGGCCATCGCCCGTTGGCTTGAAAACCCCTGGCTCTCGGATAACCTCGAAGCCAAGGCCCGAACCTACGCCATCACCAGCCTCGTGCCCGAGCATCTCGCCGAGGTCCGTACCCGCCGTGAGCACTTCCTGAACAAAACCCGCGATCAGGTCCACGCCCGCCTCACCCGCGAGATCACCCATTGGGATAACCGCGCCATAGAACTCGAACTCAAGGAACGCGCCGGCAAATCCCCCGGCAAACTGAACTCCACCATGGCCGCTCGCCGCCGCGACGACCTCGCCGAGCGCCTGCAAACCCGCTTGCAGGAGATCGAGCAGGAAAAGCAGATCAACGCCCTTCCTCCCGTCATCATCGGCGGAGCCCTCATCCTGCCCGAAGCCCTGCTGCGCGCCGAACCTTTCGAGCCGGCATGGACCGCCGGAGTGCGGGAAGACGAAGTTCCTTACCGGACCGGCCCCATCGAAGACACGAAAACTTCCGAACTCCTCGGCATGGCCGCCGTCATGGAACACGAACGATCCCTCGGGAACGACCCCCGCGATGTCTCCGCCGAAAACCGCGGCTACGACATCGAATCCCGCTGCGGCCAAACCGGCAAACTCCGATTCATCGAAGTCAAAGCCCGCCACCCCTCCGCCCAGTTCATCACCCTCACCCGCAACGAACTCATCTGCGCCCTCAACAACCCCGAGCAGTGGATTCTCGCCTACGTCGTGGTGACGAGTGGCAAAGCCGCCACGCCCATCTACCGCACCAACGCCTTCCACGATGGAATCCCGTTCGAGGCGTCAACTTTTAAAGTCGAAATCGCAAACGTCATCGAATGAGCACTTGGGAATCAAAATTCCAGCGTTGGGCGCAAGGCCCAAGCCAAACCGAACAAGAAAAATGTGATCGCGCTGTTGTTGCGATTCGGAAAGCGATTGCGGCCGACCCGAAACTGTCGTCGAAAGATGTAATTACATTTCCGCAGGGCTCGTATAGGAATCGAACAAACATCAGAATGGAGAGCGATGTAGATGTTTGTGTGTGTTGCAGGAACACGCTCTTCGCAGACTATCCTCCTGGCACTACGCAGGAGACGTTCGGGAATGTTCCGGCCACATATTTTTACGACGAATTCAAAAACGATATTGAGAGGGCGCTGGTTAATTACTTTGGGCAAAGGGCTGTGACCCGAGGTAACAAGGCATTCGACATCAAGGACAATACTTACCGAATCGAAGCGGACGCCGTTTCAACGTTCGAGCATCGGCGATATTCACTCGATGGGACGCACATAAGAGGTGTGGAACTGCGTCCCGATGGTGCAAATCCACCTAGGATTATAAACTGGCCTGAACAGGTTTACGCAAACGGTGTCACTAAACACACGTCGACTGTTCGGCGGTTTAAGAAAATCGTTCGCATTCTCAAGAATCTTCGAAATCACATGCAACAGAACAACGTGACCGCTTCACGCGATGTTGCTTCTTTCTTGATAGAATGCCTGGTTTCGAATGTGCCAGCGAGCTATTTTGGAAACCCTACTCTGACGGCAGATGTGCGCGGCTGCTTGGCATTTCTCATCAACAACACTAAAGACGATAGTGCCTGTTCTGAATGGTGTGAGGTCAGCCAGTTAAAGTATTTGTTCCGCCCATCACAACCTTGGACGAGGCAGCAGGCCAATCAGTTTTTGTGGGCATGCTGGAGATATATTGGATTTCAATAATTGCATATGAAAAGCAGTTACATCAATTGCAAGTCTGCTAGCTGGCTGATCGCCGGGGTTTCCGTGGCGATTCTCCTTTTCGCGGCATGGATTCTTGGGCGGGATCTGGCTCAGCCGATCCAACTGCTCAAGACAATTCCCTTGGTGCTAATGGGTGACACTGTGGTGATTTTCGTTTTTGTGAAATGGTTGTGGAAATTTCCGACATTTCGTCATTGGCTTGTTTTGATTCCTGATTTGAATGGAACTTGGGAGGGGGAAATTCGGTCATCATGGGTGAATCCGGAAACCGATACAAAAATCGCTCCAATCCCATCGATCATCTCCATCAAACAATCGCTGTTTTGCATCAGTTGCGTTGCTCGGACAGGCGAGATGAAAAGCTACAGCTTCCTCGCAGGATTCATACTAGATCAAGACCAGCAGAAGCGTTTTCTCAGCTATTCTTACGACAGTGATCCACTGCCATTGGTTCGCGATAGAAGTTCACCCCACAAGGGCACCGCCCTGTTGGAAATCGAAGGCGAAGACGATCTGCGATTGAACGGTGAATATTGGACAGCTCGCAAGACAACAGGAGAGATGACATTTACTCGAGTCTCCAAAGAGCCATCCAACGGCAAAGAATTGAACCTCAAAGCCCATCCGCTGAAATCTCAACAAGATTGACCTCCGATTTTAAGTTCAAGCCATTAGAAGCGTCTCCTCACTAAAGCCATGCAGTTCGTCCATCATAACCTCGGCCACCTTTCTGGAGGTGAAATCGTTGAAATCACACTGAGGGGCAATGCCGCCAATGTGCAGCTTATGGACAGTTCCAACTTCTCAGCATACAAGAGCAGACGCCGCTGTCGTTATACCGGAGGACATTATACATACTCACCTGTTCGTTTGAAGATTCCGCGATCAGGACATTGGCATGTTGCGGTCGATTTAGGCGGATACAGCGGAAAGGTGGGTTCTTCTGCCAGAGTTTTGCCAGGCAGGCTTCCGGGTATTCGAGAGCGCTCCTTATCTTCCGTTCCATCTCTTTATCAGGATGTCCCACCTGGGGTGGCGCAGGATGACAAAGAGTATGATGTTTTCATTTCGCACTCCTCGGAAGACAAAGACAATGTAGTTCGACCCTTGGCAAATGCATTAAAGAGTGGAGGATTGGCGGTGTGGTATGACGAGTTTGAATTGCGCATTGGCGATAGCCTTCGTCGCAAGATCGATCTAGGCTTGTCAAAAAGCCGATTCGGAGTGGTCGTCTTGTCCCCCTCTTTTATCAACAAAGGTTGGACCAATTACGAATTGGACGGTATCGTCACCCGCTCCATGGACGGCAGCCAAGTAATGTTGCCAATTTGGCATGATCTGACAAAACAGCAGGTCATCGACTACAGCCCATCACTGGCTGACAAACTCGCCAGAAGCACTGGCATGCATACGATCCAAGAAATTGCGGACGAGATCGCCGACGTCATTCGCAGCCGCAAAGCAGATTATTAGTTTCCCCAAATGACCACCACCCACCCCAAAAAGCTCATCGAAGTCTCCATTCCGCTGAAGGAGATCAACGAGGCCTGCGCCCGGGAGAAGTCCATCCGGCACGGGCATCCTTCCACGCTGCATCTGTGGTGGGCGCGGCGTCCGTTGGCGGCGGCGCGGGCGGTGCTGTTCTGCCAGTTGGTGGATGATCCCTCGGGCTATGTGGACGAACTGGTGAAGGACAAGGCGCGGAAGGCGATCGCCGAGCAGGAACTGCTGCGCGAACCGGAGGGCGCGCGCGATCTTTCGCCGCGCTTGCGGGAGCGCCTCATCGAGAAGGAGCGGGAGCGACTGCATGCGCTGGTGAAGGAACTGGTCATCTGGGAGAACACCACCAACGAAAAGGTGCTCAACCGCGCCCGCCGGGAAATCCGCGCATCCTGGCTGCGGCATCTGCGGCGCAAGGGTTTGCCCGAGGATACGCCCATGCCGCCGGTGCTCGATCCCTTTGCCGGGGGCGGGGCGATTCCGCTGGAGGCGCAGCGTCTCGGCATGGAGGCCCATGCCTCCGACCTCAACCCCGTGGCCGTGCTCATCAACCGCGCCATGATCGAGATTCCGCCCAAGTTTGCCGGTCTGCCGCCGGTGAACCCGGATTGGCAGGGTAAAACCAAGGAAGAAAAAGCCGCCAATATCTGGAAAGGCGCTCAGGGTCTGGCGGAGGATGTGCGCTATTACGGCCAATGGATGCGTGAAAAAGCGGAAAAACGCATTGGCCATCTCTACCCGCCATATGAACTCAGCCAGGGACTGCTCGATGCCCGGCACGATCTGGTGAAAGCCGGCTACAAGGCCGGGGATAAACTCATCGTCATCGCCTGGCTGTGGGCGCGCACCGTGCCCAGCCCGAACCCGGCCCTCCAAGCCAAACCGGTCCCGTTGGTTTCCTCCTTCTGGCTCTCCAAGAAAGAGGGCAGGGAGGCGTATGTTGAACCGGTGGTGGAGAATGGTGGGGATTACCAGTTTGAGATTCGCGTGGGGAAACCGGAGGACGTGAAGGCGGTGGACGCGGGGACGAAGACGGGACGAGGCGCGAACTTCGCCTGCCTGCTTTCCGGGGTGACCATCAGTGACAAGCACGTCAAAGAGTCTGGAATGAGCGGCAAACTCGGCGCCACCTTGATGGCCGTGGTTTGCGAAGGCACCCGGGGTCGCGTTTATCTGCCAGCGGATGAAGAGCAGATGGCAGCCTCCCAATCGGCAAAACCCACTTGGGAGCCAGATCAACAACTCAATTACGATCCGCGCAATATCTGGACGACCCAATACGGACTAAATACTTACGGAAAGCTCTTCACCCCGCGCCAACTGGTGGCCTTGACGACGTTTTCGGATTTGGTGGGGGAAGCTCGGGAGCGGGTTTTCGAGGACGCGCAAGCCACCTGGGAGCGTCGGCGTCCCACCGGCAGCCCCTCCAACGAAGCCGCCGGGACGCCGCCGCTCCCAGGGGACACCGGCCTCGAACAAGGCGGCACCGGCCCCCAATCCTACGCGGACGCCGTGGCTGTGTATTTGGCTTTTGTTGTAAGTCGGCTAACGGATTTCAATTCAACTATCTGCGGCTGGATTCCTGTAGTTCAAGCAACTCGGAACACTTTCGCTCGGCAGGCACTGCCAATGACGTGGGATTTCGCTGAACTAAATCCTTTTTGTGAATGGCTTAGCAACTTCAATGCCGCTCTTGCTAAAGTGATTAGTCCTATAGAAGCCAATTTTCCCAGTAATTTTATTTCGGTAAAGGAAGCTTCTGTCGATCAACTCAACGCCTCCAATAGAGAAATTCAGCTAGAAACCATTATTTCTTCCGACCCCCCTTACTACGACAACATTGGTTACGCAGATCTTTCCGACTTTTTCTACGTTTGGCTGCGGCGCTCACTCCGTCAGGTTCTGCCGAACGGCATGGGCAGCATTCTCGTTCCCAAAGAAGAGGAGTTGATTGCCTCGCCTTATCGCCAAGGCAGCAAGGCCAAAGCTGAAACCTTTTTTTTGGATGGCATGACGGAAGTGGCGCATCGTTGGGCGGAATCTTCCAATCGAGATTACCCAGCCACCATCTACTACGCCTTCAAACAAGCCGAGGTGAAGAAGGAAGGCATCTCTTCCACCGGCTGGGCCGTGTTTCTCGGAGCCTTGATGAAAGCGGGATTCGCCATTGTCGGCACTTGGCCGATGCGCACGGAACTGGCCAATAAAATAGGAGCGGGAGCCAACATGCTCGCCTCCTCCATCGTCCTCGTCTGCCGCCAGCGCCCTAAAACCGCCGAAACCATTACCCGTCGGGAATTCATCGAGGCGCTTGAAGCGGAGCTTCCCGACGCGTTGAAGGAACTGCAACATGCCAACCTGAGTCCGGTGGACTTGCCGCAATCCGCCATCGGGCCGGGCATGGCGATTTTCTCCCGTTACAAGGAGATCATCAAAAACGACGGCGAGGCCATGACCGTCACCGAAGCCTTGCAGCTCATCAACCACGAGTTGTCCCACCTGCTGGACGGCCAGGTGTCCGACATGGACGCGCACACGCGCTTCGCCAGCAAGTGGTTTGCCCAGCACGCCTTTCAAACCGGCTCCTACGGCGATGCCGAACTGATCGCCAACGCCACCAACGTCGCCGTGGACGAAGTGCAGAAGTCCGGCGTTCTCGAATCCGCCAAAGGGAAAGTCCGCATCCTGAGGCCCGCCGAACTATCAGCAAGCTGGCACCCGCGGACCGACGCCACCCGCACCATCTGGGAGATCGTGCATCATCTCATCCGCCTCGCCGACACCGCCAGCGACACCGATTGCGCCCGCGTCCTCGCCGCCCTCCCGCCCGGCGAAGCCGCCGAAGCCCGCCAGCTCTGCTACCGGCTGTTCACTATTTGCAACGACAAGAAGTGGAGCCAGGAAGCCCAAGCCTACAACCAACTCATCAGCAACTGGCAATATTACACCGACGAAGCCGCCCGCCTCGACAAAGAAGACACCAAGCCGATGCAGGGGGATTTGGAGCTATGAGAACCAGGATTTTCCACTTTCTACCAACCAACCGTCAGGCAAGTGAGTGCAACCTGCCTGATGCCAACCCTTTCCCGTCGGGGCTTTTCAAGCTCTGGCGGAAAACGCCTTGGGATGAAACAGGCCCAGGGGAATCGACAGCGAAGTCAAGCA
>CAZYHO010000117.1:0-4532 GCA_964647495.1 uncultured Akkermansia sp.
GGGCTTTCACACTGGGCGATGGCCGCGGTTGACTGGCAGTATCCTTGGGTTCTGGCGCTGGCGGTTCCGGCGCTGGCGTGGCTTTTGTGGGCGGAGGCGCGCTCGGTTCAGCCGCTGGCGGCGGGGCGGAGGCGTGCGCTGCTGATGGTGCGGGCGTTGCTTGTGCTGCTGGCGGTGGTGGCGCTGGCCTCGCCGGCGCGGGTGATTCGCAGCGCGGAACAGGCGGTCATGCTGGTGGTCGATCAATCGCGCAGCCTGGGAGACGGGGGCGCGGCGTCGGCGCGGTCTGTCGCGGATGAATTGAGGGCGGTCCTGCCGGAGCGGGTGCCGGTGGGGGTGGTGGTGGCGGGCGCGGAGGCGCGCATGCTGACCGAGCCGCGGATCGACCGCGATGATGCCTGGGACTGGGCGGCGGCGGGGGTGGACGGATCGCGCACTGATCTTTCCGCGGCGGTGGCGCTGGCCGAGGGGTTGTTTCCGGCCGGTGTGGCTCGGCATGTGGTGCTGGTGACCGACGGGCAGGAAAACCACGGCGACCTGGGCGAGGCGGTGCGCCGCGCGGCGGCGGGCGGGTTGCGCGTGCACGCGGTGGCGGTGGCCGGCGAGGCGCGGCCGGATGTGCGCGTCACGTCGCTGGCGCCGAGCCAGACGCAGATTTCGGAGGGCGCCACGGTGGAACTGGCGGCGATGCTCGAGAGTTCGATGAGCGGGGCCGGGCGGCTGCGGTTGTTCGAGAACGGATTGCAGGTAGACGAGCGGGCGATCGAACTGGAGGCCGGCCGGGCGCAGGTGGTGACGTTCACGAGATCGCCGGACACACGCAACAGCTATACGTACCGGGCGGTGGTGGATGGCCTGGCGGACGATGCGATCCCGGAAAACAACGAGGCGCTGGCGCTGGTCGATGTGCGCGGCAAGCCGCTGCTGCTTTACGTCGAGGGCGAGCCGTCGGAAGCGCGTTATCTGGTGGGCGCGATGGAGGCGATGGGGCTGCGGCTGCAATTGCGCACGCCCGAGACGATGCCGAGGTCGCTGCGCGAACTCAACGGCTACGACGCGGTGATTCTCTCGGACGTGGCGGCGCATGCGCTCGGGGAGCCGTGGATGGAGGCGCTGCGGGAATACGTCGGGCGGCTCGGTGGCGGGTTGGTCATGATCGGCGGGCGTCATTCGTTTGGGGTGGGCGGTTATTACCGCACGCCTGTCGAGGAGTTGCTGCCGGTGAAGCTGCAGGCGCCCGACCAGGAGGAGCAGCAATCGAGCGCGCTGGCGCTGGTCATGGACCGGTCCGGTTCGATGAGCGGGCCGAAGCTGGAGTTTTGCAAAGCGGCGGCGGTGGCGACCGCGGAGCTGCTCACGGCCAAGGATTATCTGGGCGTGTACGCGTTTGACTCGGCGGTCACGGTGGTGGTGCCGATGAGCCGCGTGCCGGCGTCGGGCGGGGCCGCGCTGGCCGGGGCGATCACCGGGCTGACGGCGGGAGGCGGGACGAACATCCAGCCCGGCATGGTGCAGGCGCGGGCGGATCTGGGCTCGGTGAAAGCGAAGATCAAACACATGATCGTGCTGACGGACGGGCAGACCGCGGGCACCGGCTACGAGGCCATGGCGGCCGCGATGAGGGCCGAGGGGATCACGATTTCCACGGTCGCGGTCGGTGGGGATGCGTCGGTGCCGCTGTTGCAAGGGATCGCGGCGGCGGGCGGCGGGCAGGCATACCAGACGCTCGACCCGGCATCGATCACGCGCATTTTTACGCAGGACACGATGATTCACACCGGGCGCCTCATCCGCGAGGAGGCCTTTACGCCGCAACTGGTCGAGAGACATCCGCTGCTGCGCGGATGGAGTCCGTTCGAAAGCCCGCCGCTGCTCGGGTACGTGAAGACGAACCGCAAGGCGCTCGCGCAGGTGCCGCTGGTGACGGATCTGGGCGACCCGCTGCTGGCGACGTGGCGGTACGACCTGGGGAAAGTGACCGCGTTCACCTCGGACTGCAAAAGCCGGTGGGCGGCGTCCTGGGTGACCGGGTGGCCCGGGTACAGCCGGTTCTGGGCGCAGTTGCTGCGGGAAACCGCCAGGGCGCCGCAGGGGCAGAACATGGACCTCGCGTTGTCGACCGAGGCCGGGGAAACCGTGGCCGAGGTGCGGCTGCTGGAGGACGCGGGCACGTTTCTCAACGACGCGGACGTCGATGCCGACATTTTTTTTGCGCCCGCGCAGTCATTGGGATCGGCGCTGCAATTGCTCGGGACGCGCCGGTTGCAACAGACGGGGCCCGGGCGATACCGGACGACGTTCCGGCCGGACCAAAGCGGGGTGTATCTCGTGCGCGCGCGCGCGGGATCGCGGATGGTTTCGGCCGGGCAGATTTTCAACCCGAGCGCCGAAGCCGCCACCGGCCTGGTGAACGAAGCGCTGCTGCGATCGGTGACGCGGCTGACCGGCGGCAGTTTCGTGCCCGCCGGCGAGCGGCCCGAACTGGCGCTGCAATCGACCGAGGTGGCGCGGCATGCCGATCTGTGGCCCTGGCTGCTGGCGCTTTTTGTTCCGCTGGCGCTGGCGGACCTTATGCTGCGGCGCTGGGAGCATGTGCGCGGGCTGGCGGCGCCGTTGAGGCTGGCGCGATCATGATGTGCGGCGACCGGGGATCTTATGAAGCTTGAAGCGCGGGATGTTCTCAAGGTGTACGGCGCGACGCACGCCCTGGACCGGTTGTCGCTGCGGGTGGAGGCGGCGCGCGTGCTGGTGTTGATCGGTCCGAGTGGCGGCGGCAAGAGCACGCTGCTCAGGGTGCTCGGCGGGCTGGAATCGCCGGATGCGGGCGCGGTCGAGGTGAACGACCATGTGCTGACCGGGGCGGCGGCAGCCGATCTGCAGGCGTACCGTCGGCGGAACGGGTTTTTGTTTCAGCAGTTCAATTTGTTCCCGCACCTGACCGCGCGGCATAACATCACGCTGCCGCTCGAAAAGGTGCACGGGCATCCGCCGGACAAAGCCGCGGCCATGGCCTCGGGTGCGCTGGCGCGCTTCGGGCTTCTGGACCATGCGGACAAACTGCCCTCGCAGTTATCGGGCGGCCAGCAGCAACGGGTCGGCATCGCGCGGGCGATCGCGCTTTCACCCGAGGTGCTGTTTCTCGACGAACCGACGAGCGCGCTGGATCCCGAGATGACAGCGGAGGTGCTGGAACTCATTCAGGAACTGGTCGAGGCCGGCCAGGACATCATTCTGAGCACGCACGAGATGGGGTTCGCGCGCGCGGTCGCCGACCAGGTGGCCTTCGTGTCGGGCGGGCGGATCGAGGAGGCGGCGCCGCCCGGGCGGTTGTTCGAGGCGGCGGAGTCGGAGAATGTGCGGCGGTTTCTTTCGCGCGTGATGCGGTACTGAGGCGCGTGGGAAATCGATGGCTGTGGCCCGGATCGATTTGGATTTCCGCCGGCGCGCATGTACAGGGCGTGCATGGAAGACGGATTGCTGGGCCAGTTGTTGCTCACGGGTGTGCCGGGGGCCGAACTCGACATTGCCACCGCCGCGCGGCTGCGCGCGCTGCAGCCGGGCGGGTACATCCTCTTTGGCCGGAACATCAAAAGTCCGGAGCAGTTGCGCAAATTGATCGACGACCTGCGCGACCTGTCGCGGCACGAACCGATCATCACGATCGACCAGGAGGGCGGCCGGGTATCCCGCCTGCGGCTCATCGGCAGCGAACCGCCCAACGCGCAGCAATTGCGCGTCAAGGGGGATCGCGCGCTGATCCGCCGGCACGGCACGCTGACCGGCAAGCTTCTGCGGCTCTTCGGTTTTAACCTCAACCTCTGCCCGGTGCTCGATATTTCGTACGACGACCGGGCGGACAATTCGCTCAAGGGCCGCTGCTACGGAACGACGGCCGGCCAGGTCATCGAGTTCGCGGGCGTCTTCAACCGCGCCATGCGCAAGGAGGGAATCCTGAGCTGCGGGAAACATTTTCCCACGTACGGAAGCGCGGACGTCGATCCGCACGAAGTCCTGCCGGTCATATCACGGAGCAAGGCGGAGCTGGAGGCCGAGGAGGTCGCCCCGTTCCGCGCGCTGCTGCCCGAACTCGACAGCATGATGATCGGGCACGCGTGGTTTCCGGCGTTCGACGCGGAGAGGCGCTGGCCGTCTTCGTTGTCACACGCGATCGTGACACGGTTTCTGCGGTGGCAGCTTGGGTTCGATGACGGGCTGGTGCTGACCGACGATCTGGACATGGGCGCCATTCTGAACGAGGTGAGCTTCGAGGAGACGATCCAGGCCGCGGTCGAGGCGGGCAACGATATGTGCATGATTTGCCACCGCGTGGAAATGGTCGAACAGGCGAAGGAACACTTGAAGGGTGTGGCCGAACCGGTGCTGGACGACGCGCTGCGGCGGGTGGAGCGAGCCAGGAAAAAGCTGGCGCGGCCGGACCGCTGGTCGCGCGAGTCGTTCGACGCGCTGGACAAGGAAATCTGGAATCTGCGCGTGGCGACGCTCGGCGAGGAAGGCGCCGCGCACCTGAGCGT
>CAZYHO010000117.1:4632-11388 GCA_964647495.1 uncultured Akkermansia sp.
CGGGGGTGGCTCGCATGATCGGGAGTGTGGGTGGGTTGGGGGTGAGGGGAGGTGGAGATTCCATCGCGGCGGAGGGAACGGAGGTGCGTTTGCGGTGACTGTGCAGTCCGGCCCAGATCCCGATCGCGGCGGCGAGCGTCAAGACGCCGATGGCCACGATGAGGGCGGTTGGAGGGGAGGATGGAGGCCGGCGCGGCGGCGGCTTGTGCGAGGGGCTGACGCGATCGGTGGACGGCTGCAAGTACGGATGATACTCCACGACTCCGCTCAGGCTCGCGGGATGAAACCGGCTGAGAAACGCTCCGGCATCGATGCCGAGGTGCGTGGCATAGGCGGCGTAGAATTTGCGCGCGTACGTCTGGTTGGGAAAGGCGCCCAGATCATCGTTCTCCATAGCCGCCAGGACCGCATGGTGGATGCGCGTCTCGAACTGGACGTCCTCGAACGTGAGGCCGCGGGCGAGGCGGGCGTCCTGCAGTTGTTTGCCGACGGGGAGCGACATGGTGGATGGGAGGGGAGAGGGGAGGGGATGGCGAGAGTGCCCGTCGAGGCGCCTTACTTGAAGGCGGGGCTGCTCATGAACGCGATCCATGCCTCGTCGAAGGCGGCGGGGGAGTCGTAGCCGAGGGCTTTGGCGAAGGCCTCGGTGGTGGGTGTTTTTTTCGCCTCGCGGGCTTCGAGGATGAGTGTGTCGAAGGCTTTGAAGCGGGCGGGATCGGCGTTGAAGAACTGCATCATGCCGAAGGCGCAGGCGACGTCCATGGGCTGGGCGCCTTCGGGGCGGGTTTTGAGCAGATCGTCCAGTGACGGCCTGCCGGCGGGGTTTCTGAGCACCTTGCGGACGGCATCGGCCCAGCGGCGGCCGTTCTGGAACCCTTCGACGGAGGCGCCGCCGATCGACAGTTCCGTATCGATTCTTCCGGCGACCTGCCATTCCTTGAAGAAGGAAAAACCGAGGCGCAGCGTGCTGAACGAGCGCCTGGAGCCGTCCGGTTCGGGCTCGCTTTGGCCAACAGCGGCGAGGTGGGCGTACATGAGGTCGCTGACCAGGAAGTGGAGGCGATTCGGCCAATCCAGGGAGCGGTGGGCATTGGTCGTAAACTTGTCGGTTCGAAAGGCTCGGGTATCCCGCACCACCTTGAGTTCGTCGCAAGTTTCTTCGGACAGTGTGGCGCCGGCGATTCTGTGGCTTTCCCAGGAGGGGTTGAACGATCCGCGGGTGCGCAGCCAGTTGCCGAACGCTTTGTGGCTGATGTCGGAGTCGATGAGCCAGATCGCCATGCGCTTTTCCTTGAGGACGGACTCGAGGCTCGGCAGGTTGAGGATGCAGTCGGCGAACATGCGTTCGGCTGCCTCGCCGTAGATCGTGAGGAGTTCCGGTTTCACCTTGGAGGTGCCCAGGATGAGGTAGTGCGGGGTTTGAAGGCGCTGGGTGAACGCGACTCCGCCGGCGTGGAAGAGTTCCGCGGAGGTTTCCCACGCCGTGTTGTCGATCTTGATCGACTTGAAAACGGACTGCCCCGGTTTCGCAGCGCTGGAGGCGGCCGGGGCGGCGGCGGGGGCGGACGATGCCGTGGCGGAACCGGTCGGCTGGCTTTTCACATAGTCGAGATCGGCGGCGCTGAGCCGGGATTTGTCGATGGCGACCTCTCTTCCGTCGGCGCGGAGGACCCAGACTTTGGCGGCATCGTGGCGGACGAGCGAGCCATCGAGGGTGCGGCCTGTGGTGTCGGTCCAGGTGCGGGGGTCGGCCGCCGAGGCCCCCACGGTGTACAGGAGCAGCAGACACAGACCGGTGATGAGAGGAACGGCTGGGCGAATCATGGCTCCGAAGGGTACGAACCGAGCGGTATGGCGTCAACCGGGTTCGATCAGGTGGAACTGGAAGGGAGGGACAGGAGGGGGTTTGGCTGAGGAGATTATCGTGTGGTGGCGGCGCGGGGAGGTTCGGTGCACGCCTGGGCGTGGGATGGCGGGGGGCCGGAGGTGCGGCGGGGGAGCGGTCGGACACGCGGGCCGATGACGTAGAGATCTTCGTCGGCGCGATAGACGGGCGGGGGATACGCCGGTTGAAGCCGGAGCGAGAAACGGTGCGACGGTTGTTGAGAACGGAACATCGTGGTTGGGGGAGTGAAGTGAGTCTTTAGTGGGACGGAGGGCCGGGTTCCCGGGCAGTTCCTCCTGGTGGATCGGGTATTTTCCGATGATCAAAACACATTTCCCCGAGGAGATGAAGCATTTTCTGCATGCGGCTCACATTTGAGTCGCGAACTTGCGCGAAAGTGGGCGGAAACGGGGGACTCGCCGTGGCGTACGCGGCGAGGTAATCCTGGGCGAGCAAGGCGAGCGTGGGGCGGCCATCGCGGATCCAGGCCACCCGGATGGACTTGCAGGCCGTGGGAAGGCCGGGCGCGGTGATGCGGCTGAGCCGACAAGCGAGCATTCTCTCGATCGAGACATCGAAACCCGGCGACGAGAACGGAAGCATCCGGTCGCCCCGACACACCTCATGGCCGCTGGTGCCGCGGGGCCAGCGAGGAGACGAAAAGTCCGTGCTGGAAAGCCATGCCGGCCGCGGAGAGGCTGGTCGATCAGCGCAATGGCCAAGATAACATCCAGGTGGTTCAGGATCAAGAATCGAATGCGGGTTCACGGGAAGGGACGGGGCATTTTCGTGGGGCTCGCCTGAGGCGCCGAAGGCGAAGTGCAAGGACCCGGATCGCCGCGGTCTGGCCGCCTGATGGAAGTGGTGCGTGTGAAAAATGCCAACGGGAAGACCGGTTGAGATTCGCGCCGGTGTCCGTTAAGGCTGTGGGGTGAGCCGACTCATCGCCCTCTGCCTCGTGCTGGCGCGCGCTGTTCTGGGGGACACCCAGGTCCGACGCCAGTGGATGTTTCTTGGAACGCTTGGCGTGCTCGCGTTTGTATTTGGCGTGTATTTTATCGCGGGCAGCTTTCTCCGCGCCCACCCGGTGCTCTTCGCGCTTTACATCCTCGCCTCGTTCGCCGGCGTGATCGTCATCGCCCTTTTCGCGTTCTATGACATGCTCATGGTCAGCCGCGAGTTCCGCGAAGCCCGCCGCACCGCCCGCGAAGAAATGCTCCGGGAAATAGAAAAAGAACATGAGCAAGACCCATGAGCCGCACAGACACGGCACCCCATAGTTTCCTTAATTACCATAAGTACCACACCATGAAAGCCCTGACCCTGACCGCCTGCAAAGAATTCGAGTGGGGAGATGTTCCGCGACCCGCGCTGGAGCCCGACGAGGTGCTGGTGCGTGTGGAGGCGTGCGGGATTTGCGGCAGCGACGTGCACGGGTACGACGGGACATCGGGGCGCCGGATTCCGCCGATCATCATGGGCCATGAGGCGAGCGGGGAGATCGCGGAGGCGGGATCCGCGGTTACGCGGTGGCGTCCGGGGGATCGCGTGACATTCGACTCGACTGTGTACTGCGGAGACTGCGCCTATTGCCGCAAAGGCCTGGTGAACCTGTGTGCGAGCCGCCGCGTGCTCGGTGTTTCCTGCGGGGAGTACCGGCAGCACGGAGCCTTCGCCGAGTACGTCAAAGTTCCTGCCCGCATCCTCTTCGCGCTGCCCGACCACCTGACATACGAGCAGGCCGCCTTCAGCGAGCCGCTGTCGATCGCGCTGCATGCGGTCGAGCGCGCCGCGCCGGATGCGGGTGACTGCGCGCTCGTGATTGGCGCGGGGGTGATCGGGCTGCTCGTGCTGCAAGTCCTGAAAATGAAGGGATGCGGGCCGGTGTTCGTATCCGACCTGAACCCGGCGCGCCTTGGCATCGCCGCGGCCACCGGCGCGGACGCGGTTTTTGTGCCGACCGATGCCGACGTCGTGGGCGAAGTCCGCCACCGCACGGGTGGCGAAGGCTGCGACGTGGCGATGGAATGTGTCGGGTTCGGACCGGCCGTGCAGACGGCCATCGACGCGGTGCGCAAAGGGGGCACCGTCGGCCTGGTCGGGAACCTTGCCGCCTCATGCGACCTGCCGCTCCAGAAGGTCGTCACGCGCGAGATCAGCCTGCTCGGATCCTGCGCTTCCTCCGGCGAATACCAATCCGCGATCGATGCCCTCGCCTCCGGAGCCATCCAGACCGCCCCGCTTCTCAGCGTCGTCGCCCCGATGTGCGAAGGCCCTGACTGGTTTGACCGCCTCCACGCGGGCCGCGAACCGTTGATCAAAGTCATTTTGAGGCCGTAGGTGTATGGTGATGGCGGTGATGAAGGCGATGGTCGCGGTCTGGCCGACACGACGGGCGCGTGTGGCGGGGGTCGTTCTGGTGTCGTTGGCGGCGGTGTTGATCGGCGGGATCGTGGTGCGGCACGCGGACTGGGCGGACCGGGTCGGTGTGCGTGAGGCGAAGGGAAGGAAACCCAGGCTGGAGGATTTCGCGCTGGAGGGGCAATGGCATGCGGCCTTGGTATCGGCGGCCGTTTTTCTGGCGCTGGCGGCCACGGCGCGGTACTGGCTGGCGCAGGGACCGGTGGCCGGCGACGGGCGACGGGCGGACACGGGCGCGGGCCTGTGGGGGCGCGGCGCGGGCGCGGGCGCGCGGTGGTTTTGGCCGGTCGTGATCGTCGGTGTGGCGGCAGCAGCGTGGGTGCGGGCGCCGCGGCTGACGCACAGCCTCTACAACGACGAGGAGTACGCTTTCCGCAGGTACGTGGCCGGCGAGCACAAGTTGATGCCTGACGGCACGCGCGAGTGGCGGCAGGTGCCGTGGCTGGGCACGCTGTGGGGAAACCAGATGGCCAACAACAGCGTTCCGTATTCGCTCATGTCGCGGGCGGCCTACGACGCCACCGTCGCCCGCGGGCGGGCGGCCGCCACCCTGCCGGCGGAAGTGCCGCTGCGCCTCCCGGCATTGGCGGCGGGGCTCGGCTCGGTCGTAGCGATCGCCTTGCTGGCGCGCCGGCTGGCCGGGCCACTGGCTGGCGCGCTGGCGGCGGCACTGGCGGCGGCGCATCCGTGGCATGTGCGGTATTCCACCGAGGCGCGCGGGCACAGTTTTATCCTGCTGCTGGCGCCGCTGCTGCCGCTGGCGTTGGCGCGGGCGGTCGAAAGCGGCCGCTGGCGATGGTGGGGGGTTTTCGGCGCCATCGAAGTGCTGCTGCTGTGGTTCTTTGCGGGCGCGGTGCATTTTCTCGCGGCGTTCAATTTCCTCGCGCTGATCTGGCTGTGGCGGCGGCCCGGGGGCGCGTGGCGGCCGTTTCTCGCGGTGCATGCCATGGCCGCGATGGTCTATCTGCATTTGATGGCGCCGTGTTTTCCGCAGATGCGGACCGCCCTGGCGGCCAACGCCGTGTTTTCCAGCGGCGTGAGTGCGGCGTGGTTCGCCAATACCGGATCGTTTCTGATCGGCGGCCTGCCTTGGCCGAATGCCAATCCGGAGCTGGCCGGCCATCCGTCCATGCAGGAATTGTGGCGCGCGCGTCCGGCCGCCGTCGCGCTCCTGCTGGCCGCGGCCGTCTCGATTATCGGGATCGGAGTGCGCCGCGTCTGGGACGCACCCGCCGGCCGCGTGGTGGCGCTCAGCCTGCCGCTCGCCGCCGGACTGGCGGTGACCGCTTCCCTCGTCAGCCGCGCCGTGCTTTTCAGTTGGTATGTTCTGTACCTGCTGCCCGGCGGCCTGGTGCTCGCCGCGGCGGGAATCGCCTGGCTGATCGAGTACGGACGCGGGCGCGGCCGAGTGGCGGCCGCGGCGGGCTGCGGCGCCGCGGCGCTTGTGCTGGCCGGATGGACATGGCTGATTCTCCCGCCGCACGCCACCTACCGGCACATGGGAAAACAGGCGCTGCGCGAGGTCGCGCGCTTCCTCCGCCAGCCGGTCGACGGCACGGCGCCGCTGGCCGCGCTGCACCGCTCCGAAGCCATCGCGTACGACCCATCTCTCCTCGTCATCGACGACGATCCGGCCACGCTGCGCTCGCTCGCCGCGCGCGCGGACGCCGAAAACCGCCCGCTCGTCGTCGCGTTCGGCTTCCGCCCGCTCGTCGCGCGCGATTCCCCGGCCTTCCTCGACGCCATCGAAAACTCCGGAGAGTTCCAGCGCATCGCCTGCTTCCCCGGCCTCGAGGAATCCCAGTTCGCCCACCACGTCTGGCGGCGTGCGGCGCGTCGGCCGCACATGCCACCCATGCCGGCCGAGGAGTGAGGGTCAGAGGTCAGTGTTCGGTGTTCGGTGTTCGGTGTTCGGTGTTCGGTGGCGGATAGCGGATGGCGGATGGCCTCTGAAAAGCGCGCACAAGTATGTGCAGTGAGGCAAGGATGAAGCGCTGACAGGCGCGATTTGGCGGCGCATCTTTCCGGCATGGAACGCTGGAAACTCTACGCCATCGCGGCCGCGGTCTTCGCCGGACTCACCTCGGTCGTCGCCAAAGCGGGCTTGAAAGAATCGAGCGCTGGTCTCGGGGAAATGAGACGCGGCGCTCGATGATGTCGATTCCTTACCTCAGGCTCAGCCAAGGCAATGCCGTATGACGCTGCGCGTTCCGGCGGAAACCATCTCGAAACCAAGGCTACCGCTCAATGCCGGAATTTGCCGTGCTGGCGGTTTGTCGGGCTAGGGTTGTTTGAGGGCCTCAGGGGAGAAGTCGGCGTCGGTGAGGGGGATGTCGTGCCGGCTGTTGGACCCTTCGAGATCGGTTGTGGAGGCCTGGTTGCCGCGTTTGACCGAGAAGCTGGCGGGCACCTGGCGGTTGGCATCGTCTTTGGCGACGCGGGTGGTGTCG
>CAZYHO010000118.1:0-1680 GCA_964647495.1 uncultured Akkermansia sp.
GCCTTCGGCGTTCGGATACGCACTCAACATAAATGGAGCCAGAGGCCCTGGGCCTGCCGACCGCCTTGCCGCCTTGTCCTACGAGACGGCGGCGTCGCGCGACGGCCGGTCGGGGGCACGGCACCATCGCTGCCAGGCGGCGAGCGGGGCGCCGACGAGGATGCCAGCGGCGAAACCGGCGAGGTGAGCGGCGAGATCGACCTTGAGGTTGTCATCGCCGCCTGATCCGAAGACGCCGAGCAGGGCGAGACCGCCGCCGAGGGGGGCGAGCCACGAGCGATGCCGGCGCATGCCATGACCGCCGTGCGACCAGATCATGCCGTGGACGACGAGGAGGCCGACGGCGGCGAAAACGGCCGTGGAGGCGCCGATGCCGCCGAAGCGCTGGGGAAAGAAGAAGGCGGCGACGGCGAGATTTCCGAGGATCCCGGCGAGGCTGACCCAGATCCATCCGAGGCGGCGGCCATAGGCGTGGAGGACGAACCACATGAGCATCGTGCCGAACGTCAGGTTGCCGAGCAGGTGCGGCAGATCCGCGTGCACGAGGAGGGCGGTGAAGGCGCGCCACCACTCGCCGCTCTGAAAGATTTCCACGCCATCGCGAGCCCAGCGGTGCCCCAGGTCGGGCAGGCGCGTCACTTTCCACCAATGGATGGCGCTGAGCACGAGCGCCGCCAGGGCCAGCCCCGGCCAGGCCGACCCTTTCATTTCCGGAAGCGGCCGCACGTCACGCATCGCCTCGGCTTCGCGCCTTTGTTCATTGTTGTATGCGGCGATCTGGGAGCGCGCGAGATCCGCGTCCTCGGCGGAGACAAAAACGGCGGTCCCTTCCGCGAGTTCCGCGGTCCAGTGCGGCACGTCTTTGGCGAGCAGGACCGTGCTCCACTCCCGGGCACGCGCGCGATCCGAGGCCACGGCCACCGACACCACTCCCGGAGGCAGGTGCGGCGGCGGCGGCTGGGGCGGGGGCAGGGTACTCATCGGGCGGTCTTTTCCGGACGGGCGTCGGCGATAAGGCGCGACCCTAGCCCCTGCCGCTTGCCCACGCCAGTCCCCATCGCCATCGTGCTCACCCGCTCACCTGCCTCCGAGCGCCCCCATCGCCTGATTTCCCCAAGCATGAAATTCTCACGGCCCAACTACGGCATCAGCCGCATCGATCAGCCAGAAAAACGCAATCACGGCTGGTTCGTGCGCATCACCATCAAAGGCGAGGTCAACTCGAAATTCTTCGCCGACAAATCGCACGACGGCAAAACCGCCGCCCTCGCCGAAGCCCGCCGCCACCGCGACTCGCTCGTCAAAAAACTCCCGAAAGACCGCCTCGAATCCCTCGCCCGCCGCCGCCGCCACGTCAAGAAGAGCGGCTTCAAAGGAATCACGCACGTCCTCACCCAGGACTCCGCCGGCCACAAATACGAGTACTGGCAGGCCGCCTGGCGCGGACGCGACGGCCGCCGCCACTCGGCGAAATTCTCCATCGCCGAACACGGCGAAAAACGAGCGCTCGACCTCGCCAAAAAACACCTCGTCGAAAGAGGTTTCCCCCTGGAGCCCCGCGGCATAGCCACGAAGCTCACGCGACGCAAGTAGTGCGGGATTATGGTACTCATGGTACTCATGGGACTCATGGGACTCATGGGACTCATGGGACTCATGGGACTCATGGGACTCATGGGA
>CAZYHO010000118.1:1780-11372 GCA_964647495.1 uncultured Akkermansia sp.
GGACTCATGGGACTCATGGGACTCATGGGACTCATGGGACTCATGGGACTCATGGAGCCCAAAAGACTCATGGGTATAGAGAGCCCACAGGCCAATACCCATGCAGAAGTGTGTTTGCCGAGAGGAACGGGGCGCGCCGCCCTGCCCGTGCACCATACCCGTGAACCCTGAACCCTGAACCGTGAACCCTGCACCCCCACACCGCCACACCGCGAAGCCCTGCACCCACAGTTGACAATTCGCGGCGTGCCCGCACCATGCCGGTTTCTCCCGGTCCCGCCGTTTATGCCGCTTCGCCTGCTCGCTCCTGACGAGATTGCCCGCCGTCACTCTGATGTGCCGGGGTGGCATGTATTGGACAAGAGCCTGAGTCTGACGGCCACGTTTCCGTCGTTTCCCGATGCGGTCGATTTCGTCAACGAGGTGGCGCGGCTGGCGGAGCAGGCGGACCATCATCCGGACATCGAGCTGCGGTACCGCACGGTGAAGTTGAGTTTGACAACGCATTCGGCCGGCGGCCTGACCGACGCCGATTTCACCCTGGCGCGGCGCATCGACGAACTCGACGAGCAGCAGGACTGATCGCGCCGACTTTATTCATTCCCCATTCCCATGAGCGACTCAAAGACGAAGCCCGCCACTCCTGCTTCCCCCGCATCGCCGAAGGCCATGCCTGAGGCAAATTTCGAATGGACTCAATCCCCATTCGAGGATTTTCTGGAGCGGCATTTCAAGAAGCTGCTGATCACGCTGATCGCCGCGGCGGTCGGTGTGGCGGCCTGGCTGGTCATCCGGCAGCAGAGCGAGAAGAACGCGGTGAGGCAGGCGCAAGCGTTCACGAGCGCGGAAACGCTGGACGATTACAAGAAAGTGATCGCGAACCACCCCGGCACGGTGGCGGCGGGCAGCGCGCAGCTCATGATCGCCAATCTGCTCGCCGAGAACAACGACATCTCCGGCGCCCTGGACGAACTGAGGAAATTCACCGCCGGCTACCCGCAGCACCCGATGGCCGAGCACGCCGCCTTTCGCATCGTCGCCCTGGCCGAGGAGAAGGACGGCCCCGAAGCCGGCATCCGCGAAAGTGATGCCTTCATCGAGCGATTCCCGAACTCCCCGCTCCGCCCGTTCGCCCAACTGCGCAAAGGCGATGCCCTGGCCGCGCTGGGCAAACGCGAGGACGCCGTCGCCCTGTACGATGCCATGATGCTGGATCAGTCCCTCTTCGGGAATACCAGCGTCCGCGCCATGGCCGGGGACCGCGCCGCAAAAGTCAAACTCCAGCCGCCCACTGAAGTCGAGTTCGTTCCCGAGCCCGAGCCTGATCCGGCCACCGCGCCCGCGCCCGCCGCCGCCTCGGTGCTCGATTTCGACTCCCCCGACCCGGCCGAACCGTCTCCGATCCTCGAAAACGAGACGCCCGCGCCCGACGCAGAAGATCTTCTTCCGGCCGATGACGCGGACGATCCTCCCGCGGAGGACGCGCCCGGGAATTGACGCCCGCGCATTGGAATAAGCGGCGATTTTTGTAACTGACACCGCGAGCGCTGGCCCCCACTCTCGCGTCGCGCCGGCCCCCTTGGCCTGCGCACACACAATTCAATTCCGGCTTATGAATGCTCGCCTTTGCCTGTTCGCCGCCCTCTGGGCTGGTTCCGTTGCCGCCGCGTGGTGGTTTGGCCATCGTTCCGCCGGATCCGACTCCGCATCGAATCGCGTCATCGCCACGCAGGAGCACCTCGACGGACCGGGCAAACCGAAAGCACCTGGCAAAGCGGGCGCCGCCGATGCCGGCGCCGCGGGTGGAACCGGCGCCGGCACCGAAGACAGCCAGCAGTCGATCCAGTCGATCCTGGCCCAGATCCGGTCCCTCATGCGCACTGGCGGCATGCAGAATCCCTCGGCCTTGATGAAAACGCTCACTTTGCTCGGCCAGATCCGCGACGAGGACATCGAAGCGGCGCTGAAGGAAGCCGCGGGTTTCAAGGAACCGCAGGCCAAAATCATGATCGAGATGATGCTCCTCAGCCGCTGGGCCGAGAAAGATGGACCCGCCGCCCTCAAGTACGCCACCGAAAACGGCTCCGACAGCGGTCCTATGCAGGGCATGGTCAAAATGGGGATCATGTCCGCCTGGGCGCAGTCGGACCCCGAAGCCGCCTGGAGTCACATCATGAAAGAGGAGGAGGACGGGCCAGGCATGTTCGGTGGCCGCTCGCTCATGATGATGGGGCTTTTTTCCGCGCTCGCCGCCAAAGACCCCGACACTGCCTTCACCCGCCTCGCCGAACTCGACGATCCGCAGGAACGCCAGATGGCGCTCAACGGCATCGCCCAAACCGCCTGGAACGAGTCCGCCCGCGAGCGGCTCATGGAACAGATTTCCAACCTCCCGGAAGCGAACGAGCGCCGCGATGCCCGCGCCGCCGTCCTCGGCCAGCTCGCCATGATGGAACCCGAACAGGCCATGACGATGGCCTCCGAACTGCCCGCCGACGAACGCAAGGAGGTCACCCAGCGCGTCGGCGGCATGCTCATGATGTCCGATCCGGAACGCGGCGCCGAGTACCTCCTCCAGAATGCCGAGCCGGACAACAAGAGCCAAACCTACCAGATCATCGTCTCCCAGTGGGCCTCCCACGACCCGAACAAGGCCGGCGCCTGGCTCGGCGCCCAGCCGCAAACACCGGAACTCGATTCCGCACGCTCCAGCTTCGCCACCCAGGTCGCCCACCGCGACCCCGAAAGCGCCATGGCTTGGGCCAATACCGTCACCGACGAAAACCAGCGCGCCCACGCCGTCGGGCAAGTCTTCGAAACCTGGAAGCGGAACGACGAAGCCGCCGCCCTCTCGGGCCTCGATTCCGCCGTCCTGCCGCCGGAACGCCTCGAAGCCATCCGTTCCGGCAAAAAGGACGGCGGCCAGAATCCGGGGTTCCCGCTGACGCCCGCCGAGGTGGTTCCTGCGGGAAATTGAAGCGTTTTCCCGGGGCGCGTGCAGAGCGCCTCCCCGTGCGTGTAAGCCGCATAGGTCCAGCAGGTTCCGTGCCGCAACGCGAGTTCGACAGCCGGCCTCCGGGCGGCCCGTTTTTCTCAGATTTGCAAAAAAGTATTGCGGAGCTGGCAGATTTAATTTAGACATCCGAATAATCTGCAAATCCGATATTCAAACCAAAGCGAACGACCCTTGGATATCGGATGCACATTCCCAATTACTGACATGGCTAAAATTGTCATTATCGACGACGAAACCGGCATGCTGGAGATGATGAGCCAGTTGGCGCGGCGGATGGGGCATGAGACGTTCACGTATCAGACGGGACGGGAAGGGATGACGGCGATCGGATCGTTGAAGCCGGAGCTGGCGATCGTGGATTTGAAGATCGGGGACATGGACGGGCTGGAGATCATCGAGCGGTGCCGGCAGGAGTATCCGGCGATGAACGTGGTGATGGTGACGGGGTTCGGCTCGGTGGAGAACGCGGTGGCGGCGATGAAGCTGGGAGCGTTCGACTATCTGACGAAACCGTTCGAGCTGGATGATTTGCAGCGGACGATCAACCGCGCGATCGCGCCGGCGTCACCGGCCTCCTCGGCCCCCGCCCGCCCGGGTCTGGGAGAGGTGGTCCTGGGAAGTTCGACGACGCTCATGGTGGGCGAGAGTCCGCAGTTCAAGGAAATTCTCAGGCTGGTCGGCAAGATCGCGGACAACGACAGCCCGGTGCTGCTTGAAGGCGAGTTCGGCAGCGGCAAACACCTGCTGGCGCGCGCGATCCACGACCGCAGTCGCCGCCGCCACGCTCCCTTCAAAGTCCTGCACTGCTCGGCGCTGCCATCCGAACTGCTCGAGCAGGAGTTGTTTGGCGGCACAGCCGGCGGACTGACGATTTTCCGTCGCGCCGAGGGCGGCACCGTCGTCGTCGAGGAAATCCACCACCTCCCGCTCCACATCCAGAGCCAGCTCAATTCATTCCTCGAAGGCCTGGCCGACAAGCGGCTGCGCGGCCTGCTCTCGGCGGCCGAGGACGTGCGCTTTGTCGCCACCAGCAGCCAGCCGCTCGAAGGCATGCTCAAGGAAGGCCGCTTCCGTGAAGACCTGTACTATCGCATTTCCGTCATCCCGGTACAGGTCCCGCCGCTCCGCCAGCGCCGCGAAGACATCGAAGCGCTCGCCCATCACTTCCTCCGCAACTACGCCCGCGTCTCCAGCCTGGATATCCAGGAAATCGATCGCTACGCGCTCGACCTGCTCAAGAACTACGCCTGGCCCGGCAACGTCGGCGAACTCCAGAACGCCATCGAGCGCGCCTGCACGTTCGCCGAAGGCAAACGCATCCGCCCGGTCGACCTGCCGCCCAAAATCACGCAAAAAATCGAAGTGACCGACGCCGACCTGGCCGGCGTGCGCCACCAGCTCCCGATCGGCTCACCGCTCGACGATTACATCCGCAAGCAGGAACGCCTCTTCATCCGCGAAACCCTCAAATTCAACGAAGGCTCACGCGAAAAAACCGCCTCCATGCTCGGCGTCAGCATCGCCACCCTCTACCGTAAAATGGGCCTCAAACTCGAGCGGGACAAGATGCTGCAGTAAGGCTCAGATCAGCCAGATCAGCCAGATCAGTCAGATCCGTCGGATCGGCCAGTCCTGTCGGCCGCGCCTTGCAGGCGCATCACGAAAGCATAGCAGGCCGGGATGATGAACACGCCGAGCAGCGTCGCGATGGTCATGCCTGAGACGACGGCGGTGCCCATCACTTTGCGGGCCTCGGCGCCTGATCCCGTGGCCACGGCGAGCGGCACGGCGCCCAGGATGAACGCGAACGACGTCATGAGGATCGGCCGCAGCCGCAGCCGCGCGCCTTCGATCGCCGCCTCGAGATAAGGTGTTCCCTTCTCGTGCTGCATCTTCGCGAATTCGACGATGAGAATCGCGTTCTTCGCGGCCAGCCCGATGAGCATGATGATGCCGATCTGCGCGTACACATTGTTCTCCAGCCCGCGCACCATCAGCCCGAAATACGTCCCGAGCACGACCAGCGGCGTGGCCAGCAGCACCGCCAGTGGCAGCGACCAGCTTTCATAGAGCGCGGCCAGCAGCAGGAACACGAAGACGATCGCCATCGCGAATATCAGAACGGCCTGCCCCTCCGCTTTCTTTTCCTGGTACGTCAGCCCGGTCCACTCGTACCCGAAACCCCCCGGCAGCAGCGCTTCCGCCACTTCCTCCATGGCCGCCACGGCCTGGGCCGAGCTGAATCCCGTTGCCGGCGCCCCCGTGATCTCGGTGGCGCGGTACAGATTGTAGCGCGTCGTGAATGCCGGCCCGCTCGTCTGCGACACGGTGACCAGCGTGTCCAGCGGCACCATGCGGCCGGTCTGGTTGCGCACATGAAATTTCCCGATGTCCTCGGGGTGCCCGGTGAACTCCGGCTCGGCCTGCACGTAAACGCGGTAGACGCGTCCGAACCGGTTGAAGTCGTTCACGTAGGCCCCGCCCAGATACGCCTGCAAGGTCGAGTACACGTCGCTCACGTTGACCCCGAGCACGCGGCATTTCTCGCGGTCGAGGTCCACTTTCACCTGCGGCACGGCCGGCCGGAAGCCGGTGTACAGGCGCGCCAGCTCGGGACGCTTCGACGCCTCCGCGAAAAACGCCTGCGTCATCGCCGCCAGCTCATCCACCGTTCCGCCCGCGCGGTCCTGCAACTCGAACGTGAATCCGGACGCGTTCCCGTAACCGGGCAGCGATGGCGGCCCGAAGACCAGCACGCGCGCTTCGGGCATCTGCGCGAATTTTCCCGTCAACCCGCGCATCAACGCCTTCACATGCGCGTCCGCCGCTTTCCGCTCCTTCCAGTCCTTCAGGCTCACGAATACCGTCGCCGAATTGGACGCCGCCACGTTCGACATGATGCTGAACCCTGCGATACCGACATACGACTCGACCGCCGGCATCTGCTCCAGCACCGCCTCGATCTGCCGCACCACCGCTTTCGACCGCTGAAGCGAGGCGGCATCCGGCAACTCCGCGGAAATGAAAAAATACCCTTTGTCCTCGTCCGGCAGAAATCCCCCGGGCACCTGCCGCCCGAGCCAGAAAATCCCGGCCACCGCGGCCACCAGCAGCAGCATCGCCCGAGCCGAACGGCGCACGAGGAATCCGGTCGCCCCGGTGTAGCGCGCCGTCAGGGCGTCGAACACTCTGTTGAAGCCGCGAAAGAACGCGCCCGGCAGACCCTTTCCCGGAGCCGGCGGTTTCAGAAGCAGCGCGCACAGCGCCGGGCTCAGCGTCAGCGCATTGATGGCCGAAAACGCCACCGATGCCGCGATCGTGATCGCAAACTGCTGGTACAGCGTGCCGGTCAGCCCGGGCATGAACGCCACGGGCACGAACACAGCGCACAATATCAACGCAATCCCCACCACCGGCCCGGAAACCTCCCGCATCGCCTGCTTCGTCGCTTCCACCGGCGTCATCCCGTGCTCGAGATGATGCTGCACCGCCTCCACCACCACGATCGCGTCGTCCACCACGATCCCGATCGCCAGCACCAGCCCGAACAACGTCAGCGTGTTCACCGAAAACCCGAGCGCCGGAAACACCATGAACGTCCCCAGCAGCGCCACCGGCACCGTCAGCATCGGGATCAGCGTGGCGCGGAAACTCTGCAAAAACAGATACACCACCAAAATCACCAGCGCGATCGCCTCGAACAGCGTGTGCACGATCGATTCCATCGACGCCGCGATCGGGCGCGTCGAGTCCAGCGTGATCCGCACGCTCATGTCGGGCGGAAACCGCCGCTCCATCGCCGCCAGCTCGGCCTTGATCGTGTCGGCGGTCGACAGCGCGTTGGCGCCCGGAGCCAGATAAATGCCGAGCGCCGCCGCGGGTGATCCGCCGGCGCTCGCGCTGCTCTTGTAAATCTGCGCGCCCATTTCGATGCGGGCGACGTCGCCCACCTTCACCTGCGAGCCGTCCGGATTCGAGCGCACGATGATCTCCTCGAACTCCCGCGGATCCTGCAACAACCCGCTCGCCACCACATTGTACTGGAATTCCTGGCCGGGCCGCGCCGGCTCCGCCCCGACAAGCCCCGCCGCCGCCTGCACGTTCTGCTCGCGCACCGCCTCCATCACGTCGGCCGGCGTCAGCCCGAGCGAGGCAAGCCGGTCGGGATCGATCCACAGCCGCATCGCGTAGTCCTGCACCGTGAAATTGCGCACGTCCCCCACGCCGCGCACCCGCGCCAGGGCATCGATCATGTTGATCGTCGCATAATTGGAAAGAAAAACTTCGTCGTACGTCCTCCCGGGCGAAACCAGCCCGATGACCAGCAGAAGATCCGGGCTCGACGTCTTCACACTCACGCCTTCGCGAGTCACCGATTCCGGCAGCCGCGGCAGTGCCAGCGAGGCGCGGTTCTGCACGTTCACCTGGTTCAGGTTCGGCGCCGTTCCCAGATCGAATGTCGCGCTCAACGACAGCGAGCCGTCCGCCGCGTTCACCGACTTCATATACAGCATGTTCTCGACCCCGTTGATCTGCGCCTCCAGCGGCGTCGCCACCGAGGCCTCGACCGCTTCGGCGTCCGCACCCCGGAAATTCGCCGTCACATTGATCACCGGCGGGCTGACCTCGGGGTACTCGGAAACCGGCAGCCGCATCAGCGTGATGCCGCCGATGATCACCATCAGGATCGATATGACCATCGCCACGATCGGACGACGGATAAAAAACTCGGGCATGAGCGTGAGGCGGGATGGGTTATCGATCTTCAGCAGCCGTTTCCGTAATGCCGCCAGGCACGGTCGCCTCCAGCTCGCGGAGCGGGGCGTCGTCGATCTCGACCGGGCGCGGCGTGACCGGCGCCCCGTCCCTCGCTTTCATCACGCCTTCGATGATCACGCTGTCGTCGGCGCTCAGCCCGGTTTCCACGGTCCACAGCGACCCGATGCGGCGGCCCATCGTGACGCGCCGGAACGAGGCCAGGCCATCCGGCCCCACCACGAACACGTTGTGCAGCCCCTGCGTTTCCTGCACCGCCCGCTGCGGCAGCAGAAGCGCCCCGGGCAACATCCGCGACAAAACACGCACATGGCAGAATTGCCCGGGCCTCACGATCTTCTCGGGATTCGGAAACTCCACACGGATGCGCAGCGTCCCGGTCGTCGCGTTGACCATGCGATCGACGAACGCCAGCCGCCCGGGATGCGGATGCAGTTTTCCGTTGGCCAGCAGCAGCGCGAAAACCGCCTTCGATTCGGCCTCCTTGAATCGCTCCGCGTTGTTCAGGTACGCCACCTCGCTGATTTCGAGGTTCGCCCAGATCGGATCCAGCGGCGAAATCGTCGCCATCACCGTCGGCGATCCCTTGCCGACCAGCGTGCCCACATCCACCTGCTTCGCGCCAATCAACCCGGAAACCGGCGCCGCCACTTCGGTGTACCCGAGATCCAGCTCCGCCGCGCGAACCTCCGCCCGCCCGGTTTCCACCGCCGCCTCCGCCTGCCGCTGGTTGGACACCGCCGTGTCGAGATCCGCCTGCGACACCGCCCCCCGGCCGGCCAGCGGGCGCAGGCGCTCGACGTCCTGTGTGAGGCGCCCGAGATTCGCCTCCAACTGCCCGAGGTTCCCCCTGGCCGCGGCGAGCCGCTGCTCGATCGGCGCCTTGTCGAGCAGGAAAAGCGGATCGCCTTCCCGGACGCTCGTGCCTTCCACAAACAGGATGCTGTCCACCGTCGCCTCGACCCGCGCGCGCACCTCGACATTCGCGGTCGCTTCGGTTTGGGCGATCGCCTGTGCCACCACCGGCACATCGCGCCGCAGCGGTTTCGCGACCTGCACCACAGGCGGTGCGGCGGCCGGCGGCGACGCGGCCCGTCGGCACCCGCCCGGCGCGGAAAGCGCGCCGCCAAGCACCAGGGCCGCAACCAGGGATCGATGTCGGCGCGGATTCATGTGAGCAAGCGGATGATCGATGCGGAGGCGTGCGGCGCCCGGCGAAACAGCGCCCGCACGCGGACGTTTGACCGTCGTCCGCACGGCAGCCACCGACGCGGCTCAGCCGAGCCGCTTGTCCCATTCTGCCAGACGGCCGGCCTGCGCGGCAAACAAATCGTCGGTCGGATCGAGAATCTCGATGCCGGTGATGGTGTCGCCCTGGCGGATCCGGTTCACGACGTCCTGCCCTTCCGTGACCACGCCGAAGATCGTGTGCTTGCCGTTCAGCCAGTCGGTCGGCACATGCGTGATGAAAAACTGGCTGCCATTGGTCCCCATGCCGTTGCGAATGCCCGAATTCGCCATCGCCAGCAGGCCGGCACGGTCGAACTTCAAGTCCGGAAAACACTCGTCGTCAAACTTGTACCCGGCATCCCCCGTGCCCGTCCCTTGCGGACAGCCGCCCTGGATCATGAAATTGTCGATCACCCGGTGAAACGTCAATCCATTGTAATACCCCCGCCGCGCGAGATTCAGGAAATTGGCCACGGTCACGGGTGTTCGGCTCGCCAGCAACGTGAGCGCAATGTCCCCCTTGCCGGTCTTCATCAGAATACGAATGTCGTTCATGCGCCCCCAGCGTGA
>CAZYHO010000119.1:0-11356 GCA_964647495.1 uncultured Akkermansia sp.
CGCGGTTCATTGCTGGCGTTTGCGGATCATCCAGCGGTGGACGCGGTTGAAATGGCGCATGACCCAGAGGCCGGAAGCGGCGACGGCGAGCGCGAGGAGTCCTTGAAGGATGGTGGCGGTGTCGAGTCGCGATTGTTGATCGCGGTCGTACTCGCTCTGCTGCAGGATTTCGAGCATCGGGCGGACGAGAATGCCGGCTGCATGGAGGATGGCGAAAGCGGCGACGACGAAGCCGGAAGCGAAGACGAGAACATCCGCGAGGTCGGGGGAGGCGGGTGTGCGGTCGGAATCGTCGTGGCCGAGGCAAAAGCCGGCGAAGGCAGGGGCGGCGCAGAAGAGGACGAAGGCGAGGATGAAGTAGACGGCGCAGGACGCCACCGTTGACCAGATGAAGACGTTTTCGTTCACGCCGGGCATCGAGCCGAAGGAGCCCGGCGAAACCCACATCAAGACGTAATTGAGCGTGGGAATGAGCGTCGAAAACCCGTTGAAGACGAAGTAAACAGCCATCAGGCGGATGAGGGCCGTGAAGAAACTGTGCTGGTTCATGCGGTGCGGGGTGAGGACAGGAGAGCGATGACCGAAGCGGCCGTCCGGCGGTGACGGGCGGCGGCAAGCGAATCCGGCAGAGAGAATGCAGGCTGCCCCGATCATGAGCCAGTTCAAAGGGGCTGTCGAGCGAACGCGTTGGAATGGACCGGCTTCAGCCGGAGATGACAGCTCCAACTGAAAAGCTGCGCGGAACGACGTTGGATTGGAGTCCCGCTCTTAGGCCAATACGGTTCAATTAACCGCGAATGAACGCCAATGGACGCGAATGAGGACAATCTACTACGTAATACAATTTACTGAAATTAAGAGTCATACATGCCTGTCCATTCGTGGTTTGTACTTGAATGAACGGTATTGCTTCAGGCGGCAGCGCGAAGCCGGGTGCGGAGTGGTGTGTGCGCACCCCAGGGCCAACGGCCCGGCCCCATACCAGCCTGGGGCATCGCCCCAGGAATGACCGCCACACAACAATAAAGGGCTGAAAGCCCGCTCCATCATTCAATTCTTGAGGGAGGCTGGGTGGCCGGGCCGGGAAACAAGGCGTCTCAAGGCTCCTCGCCTGGCTCCTCGCCTGGGTCTTCGCCGGAATCCTCGACCGGCAGGGCAACTTTGAGGCGGAAGTAGAGTTGGGGGTCGGTGGCATCGACGACGGCCTGGCGCGTATCGGTGGTTTCAGTGAGGGCGATGCTGGTGTCGGGGACGGTGGACCACTCGTCGAGTGAGGTGGAAATCTCCACGGACCAGACGACCTCGGGGGGATCGAGCGGGCGGGCGTAGGTGAAGACATAGGCGGCCGGGTCGCGTTCCGGATCGAAGACGAAGGTGGGAACGAGAGGAGGCGCGGAAGCGGCGGTGAGCGGATCTTCGCCGAGGGCGTACTCGACGAGATTGGGCATGCCGTCGTCGTCGGGGTCGTCGGTGGGCGCACTGCCTGGGCCGCCGTCGGGGAAGTATTCGGCGATCCATGTTTCGAAGGAAGGTTCTGGCTCCGGCGTGAGGGCGAAGCGGCCTGGGGTCGGCTCGGCGGCGATCCACTGGTCCGGGGCGTTACCCGAAGCGGCGGGGACGAGGCGCTGGAGCGACGATCCGGATGTGGTGTCGGGCCAGGGATCACCGCTGTGGAAGCGTGTGCTGTCCTCGACGGTGAGCGGGAAGTAGCCCGGTTCGAGCGGTGGCGGCTCGCCGGCGCGGTAGAGGATCGATTCACCCGGGAGGCCGAGCGCGCTGGAGGCGGACCACGGGCCGGCCATGAGGACGTGGCCGGTGAGATCGTAGACGGTGCGGAAAAAGTCGGTTGTCGCCGCATCGTTCGGCGTGAACGGGAGGATGAGGAGCAGGCCGCCGGGCGGGATCGACTCCGTGGTGAAATCGAAGTCCGCATCGCCGCGCAGCCGCCATCGCGCGAGGTCGACGGCATCCTCGCCCGTGTTGTGGAGTTCGATGAACTGCAGGACCGGATTGCCGCCGGCCGGTGTGTGGTGGATTTCGTGAATGACGACCGGCCCGGCGCGCGGACCGTGGTTGGCCGCGCCGAGCCTGGGGCGCGGCGATTCCTCGCTGGTTTCGTCATAGAGGCTGCGTTGCGCCAGCGGAGCGAAGGGGCCGGTTCCGTCCGGCAGGCGGCCGAGCGGTTCGTTGAGCCGGGCCGGACCGATTTCGGCGTGATCGACAAATCGAAGCGTGCCTTCTTCGCTCGCGGACACGAGCCAGACTTCGGTGTCGTGATTGCCGTCGAACGAGAATTCGCCGGGGCCGGGCGGCTCGGCGGCGGGATTCCAGTCGCCGTTCGGATTGAAATCGCGTTCGTCGAAGACGACCCAGCCGCCGGCGGGGATGACCGTGCCGTCGGGGATGCGGAAGAGTTTGTAGCTGTCGATGGTTTCCGGGATAACGACGTTGCTGAGGAACCATCCGCCGACGTCGACCGGTTCCTCGGTGAGGTTGCGCAGTTCGACGGCGTCGAGGTACGGCGGGGCGGAGTGGGTGAGGATTTCATTGATGGCCACCGTGCGCTGGCGGCCGGCGCCTCCGCTTCCCGGGGCGCCGTGGATTTCCGCGGACGAGCGCCAGTTTTGCGGCGCGTCGAAATCAGCATCGGTGAAATCCGCGCCCACGTATTCGAGGACCGAGCCTTTGCCGTCGGAGCGGCCCGGCCACGCCCCCTCGTCGTCGTAAGTGAACGTCTGGATGGGCGTGCCGTCGCGGGCGAGGAGGACGATGGTTTCGCCGGCGTTGTCGAGCGATCCATCGAGCCACTCGGCGGCGATGCGCGGGGCGGGCACATCGCCGTAGCGCGTGGTGAAAGCGGCGCGGTTCTTGACGACCAGGGCGCGTTTGCCCGGATGCAGCGTGAACGGGGCGAGTTTCGGTCCCGAGAACGGCCGTGTCGGCGCGAACGAGACTTCGAAGAGGTTCACGGTGCGTGATCCGATGTTGAGCAGTTCGATCCACTCGAAATCGGAGGCCGTGACTCCGGGCACGGCGGCGCTCTCGGCGGCGGTCGGTTCGAGCGGGTTGTAATTGATCGCGCTGACGACGATGTCGCCCCGTTCGGCAAAGACTTCATCGACCAGATAGAGGCGGCGGACCGGCGCGCTCCAGCGCGTGCCGATGGCGGCCTGCCCGGTGAAGACGGTGGTCACCGATGGCAACTGCCGCCGCACGGTGAGCATGGTCGTCGTGTCGAGCGAGAGCTGGCCGGCGTACGTTTGAGCCGGGCTGTCGCCCGCGCCGCCCGGCGGGCGCGGGTCCGTGCCGTCGGTGGTGAAGCGCAGAATGCCGGCGCCGGTGAGCGTGAGCTGGGCGCCGGCATCGACCACGCCGCTCGGCAGGCTGGCGGTGGGCGGGGCGGGCATCTGGTTGGTGATCCAGTTCATGCGCGTGGCGAGCCACGATTTCATGTCGGCGATTTCGTTAAGGTAGACGCCGCCGCGGGCGGCATTGTCCGGCCAGCGTGCGGCGTCGCGCGCGCCGGCGGCGTTGCCGATTTCCTCGCCCATGCGATCGGCGAGGGCGATGAGGTTCGCTTGAGCAAACGTCGTGTCGCGGAGTTCGATCCATCGGTCGACCCATGCCTGGACAAAGTCCGGGTCGCGGAAGAGCTGGCCCCACCAGTCGCGGTCGAAGAAATACTGGATGTTGTTCCAGCTCGATGGATTCGAGTCGCGTCCGTCGTCCGAGCGCAACGCGCGGTCGAAATCCCAGATCGGCCCGGCGTGAATCTTTTGCCCGCGGTCTTTGAAGTAGAAGGCGGAGAGGCGCAGAGCATCGACATTGTACGCGAGCGAATTGAGGATGTGGTGGTCGATCCAGGCCGGCACGTCGATGAAGTCGCGGTACTGGCGCGTGGAGAAGTTGGCCGCGCGTTCGGCGAAGAGGATGGTGTCGAACTGCTGGATGTAGTTTTGCAGATAGGCGATCTGCTCCGGCGTGTCTTCCTGCGGGTCGGGCTCGACGATGACGAGCGACTGGCCGCTTTCCTGGTTCGGCACGCTGTTGGAGGTGCGCCAGCGGACTTCGTCGCCGTCCGCGCGGTCGATTTTGAAGATGTAGCCGCCGGTCAGGGCCTCGCCGGAGCGGTCCTCGGGGCCGATGCCCGTGATGTCGAGGCGGTTGCCGGCGGACTTGATTTTCTCTGTGAGGACGTAGACGCCGGCGTAGTCGCCGTAGTCGAGTTTGCCGCCGTTCTTGTTGTCGAACAATTCGACGAAGCGTGTGCGTGGCGCCCAGCGGCCGATCTGGCGGCTGAGGTCGAAGATATAGGCGTTGTGGATGAATGTGTCGTCGTAGAGCCACGGTCCGTTGAGGATCCAGTCGCTTTGTGCGGGCATGTCGAGCAGCGGGATGTCGAGGTCGTCGTTGCGTTCATCCCAGGTTTCCATGCCATAGCTTTTTTTGGGAAAGCCGGCGGAGGATGAGCCGCGGACACGCAGGCCGGCCCGGCTGACGGTGGCGGCCTGGCTGGTCAGGGAAGTGGTACCGCCGGCCGGCTCGTAGAGGTGGAAAATGGCGGTTTTGTACTGGCCGCTGCCGCTGTCCGGCGGCTGGCCGCCTCCGTGGGTGTCGGTGATGGCGATCGGGAGGATGGAGGTGAAGTTCGAGGTGTTGGATTGTCCGGGATTTGACTCGAGGAGGAGGTAGTGGGCGGTGAGCGTGCGGCTGCGCTGGCCGTTTGTGGTGTCGAACAAGGCGGCGCGGAGGAGGAGGCTTTGGGTGACGGGGATGGGATCGGTGTAGAGGGTGGAGGAAGCGGTGGGTTCGGCGAGCGTGGCGCCGCCGCTGCCGGGCGTGGCGAGCACGTAGCGGATTTCCTGGCCCGGACCGGCGCCCCCGAGGGCGAGATCGAACGGCTCGATGAATGTGCCGGACGGGCGGGACGGGGTGACGGTCTGGGGGATCTGGATGGTGTGAGTGCCGCCGTTGGCGGCGCCCGGAGTGGCGGTGGTGAAATAGCCGGTGAGGCCGGCGCCGCCGCTGTCGACGCCGATGAGCAGGCTGGCCGAAGCGAAGAGATCGGAGCTGCTGCCGCCGGTGTTGAGGACCTGGATCGCGAGGACGTTGGCGCCGGCGACGAGGCTGCCGATTTTCGAGGAGATGTCGAAGGATTCGAAGCCCGAGGGATTGTGGTTGCCGGTGGTTGAATTGTAGCGCAGCGAGGATTCGGAGGGGGCGTTGGGCGAGGCGGCGGCGCTCGTCCCGCCGTTGATCCACGCGTGGAAGCCGTCGTCGTAGTTGATGCGGAGCGTGAGCGAAATGACGGCGGAAGGATCCGCGATGTCGAAGCGGGTGCGGATGTACACGTTGCGGCCGGTGCCGCCGATGCCGGTGCCGAGAGCGATAAGGTCGGTGCCCAGCTCGCCTTGAAGGTTGGGGTTTGAGCCGCTGTTGTAATTCATGAACCCGACGCCGAAGGCGCCGTCGATCCACGCGGTGTCATCGAAGCCGGGATCGCGCCACGCGGTGGCGAGTGAATTGTTTTCGGGAACGAACGCCTTGACGGCTGCGGAGTTGTCGATGATGGCGACTTCGGTCGCGGTCGTCGAGGCGCCGTACGAGATGTCGGGATACTGCGGGGGGAATGCCGGGGCGAATTCGTGGGCCGGGGTAACACCGTCCGGTTTGACGAGGGCGAGGTATTCGCCGGCGGCGGCCAGGCTGAAGTTGGTGTGGAGCGGCTGGCCGGGCGTGCGGCGGTCTTTTCCGGAGGCCCAGACGATCATATGAGCATTCGCGGGCAGGGTGACCGCCGGGAATCGCCACTTCGATGTATTCGAGGCCGAATCAGTGAGAAACCAGCCGTCGAGGTCGATCGCTTCGGCGGTGGGATTGCGGATTTCGATCCAGTCGGAGCGGTCCCGGTCCTCGTCGGCAACGGACGACTGGTTGCTGGCCATGAATTCCGAGATGACGGGGTCGGCGGCGGCCAGAGCGACAGGCACGAGAAACCCGGCGATGCCGGGCAGCGCAAAGCGAATCATGCGATCAGGACGTTGGTGGTTGGGGGACTGGGGAGCCGCCGGCTGGTGGGGCTGGGGGTGTCGGCGGGTCGAACCGGTGAGGCGTCCGAGGGCCGAAATTTAATTATACCTCATCATCGTGACGAATGCGCCATAATTCGTGCCCGGAAGTGCGGCTCGGCGGGTTGCCGCGATTCGCCAACCGGTTCCCAAAAATTTGTTGCGATCCATTCTCAAGAGCGCTTCCCCCACACACAGGGCGACAGACGATTTGCGGGCCGACGATTTACAGGCCAGCAGTCCGTAATTCGTGTGGCACCCTGCGAGGTGAAGAATTTGTTGCGACTAGTTCTCAAGAGCGGCTGCGACCGCCGCAGGGTGACATACGAATTGCGTGCGAGCAGTCGGCTCGCAATTCGTATGTCACCCTGCGGGCAAAACTAAAGATTTCAGAACTTTTTTGTCCTGCACCCGCTCGGCTCGCGCACCGGTTGGGGGCGTGCGATGGCGCTTGCGTGGGGCGGGGGAGTGCGAGTGATTGCCGGATGACGAGGAGAATGGGATGGTGCCTGGTGTTGGGGATGCCGCTGGCGAGCGCGCTGGCGGGGGTCGAGTTGAGTGGCCGGCTTGCGGCGCCGGACAGCGATCCGGCGGTGATGCTGGCGGCGGTGAGGGTGTTTGGATTTCCGGAGGGTGCGGCCGTGGGAAATGGATTCCGGACGTGGGAGATGGATCCGCGGGGGTGGTGGAAGCTGGAGGGGGAAGCGGGCGACTGGACGGTGCTTTTCACGGGGCCGGCGCATTTCATGAGGCCGTGTGTGCTATCGGCGAGGCTCGATGCGGACGAGAAGCGCAGCGGGCTGGGGCCGCGGCCGAGGTTCGATGTGGCGTGTTTTTCGGAGGCGGCGTGGGACCCGAAGCCGGCGCGGGCCTACTGGCAGCCGTTCACGGCGCGGAGCCGGTCGGTGACGCACGTCGGTTTCAAGCTGGCGACGGATGGTGTGGACGGGCCGGGGCCCGGGTCGCAGGCGCTGGTGGTGTCGGTTCACCGATGCACGGACGGTCCGGCGGAGTCATGGCCGCAGGTGGGGCCGGCGCGGCTGGCGCCGGAGGTCGACTGCGGCGGCGCGAAGAGTTACCACTACAGCGTCGGATGGCATTCGGGAGAGGCGCCGATGGAACCTGGCGAGCGGTACGCTGTGCGGCTGGCTCCGGCGGCGGCGACTTCGTGAACTTCAAAGGGCAGCTCAACGACCGCAAACCGGGCTTCAACCCGTATCTCCGGCATCCCGACGATCCTTTCAACGAAGGGGAGGCGTGGGATCGCGGCGAGGAACGGATCGAGGGAGATCTGGACATGCAGGTGGTGGAGTACGAGGGCGGGGGTGAGTGAGGGTTTTTAAGGGCCGGAAGGGACACGAAGGACACGAAGGACACGAAGGACACGAAGGACACGAAGGACATGAAGGACGAGAGAGGAGGGGTGTGGACGTTTTTTGCACATTGGGCGGGGGTGGGCATGATGCGGGGGTATGATGTTTGTTTCGACTCGTGGGCTGGCGCGTCCGCATGCGTTTCTGGAAGCGGTGGCTGTGGGGCTGGCGCCGGATGGCGGGCTGTTTCTGCCGGAGTCGCTGCCGGACTTGTCCGGGCGTGAGGAAGAATGGGCGGATCTGGGGTACGCCGAACTGGCGGCGGCGTTTCTGTCGGTTTTCGCGGCCGATCCGTCGCGGGACGAATGGCGGGAGCTGACGCGGCGCGCGTACGGCGGGTTTGATCACGCGGAGGTGGCCCCGCTGGTCCGCCTGGACGACCGGACGCGCGTGCTCGAGTTGTTTCACGGGCCGACGCTGGCGTTCAAGGACTTTGCGCTGCAATTGCTCGGGCTGCTCTACAAGCGCCAGGTGGAGCGCACCGGGCGGCATCTTGCGGTGCTTGGGGCGACGAGTGGTGACACGGGATCGGCGGCGATTCACGGATGCCTGGGCCACGAGGGGATCACGGTTTTTATCCTGTATCCGGAAGGCCGGATATCGCCGCTGCAGGAACGCCAGATGGTCTGCACCGGGGCCGCGAATGTGCACGCGCTGTGCGTGCCCGGCACCTTCGACGACGCGCAGCGGGTCGTGAAGGAGGCGTTTGCGGACGGGGAGTTCGCGGCCGAGGTCAATCTTTCGGCGGTCAACTCGATCAACATCGCCCGCGTGCTCGCCCAGTGCGTGTATTACTTGTGGGCGTGGCTGCGCCTGCCGCCCGGCGAGCGCGAGCGGGGCGTCGAATTTGTCGTGCCGACGGGGAATTTCGGCAACGTGCTGGCCGGCTGGCTGGTGCGTCACATGGGATTGATGGGGGGAGCGAGGTTTCGGGTGGCGACGAACCGGAACGACATCCTGCACCGGTTTTTCACGACCGGCGAGTACGTCGAGGGGTCGGTGAGCGCGAGCCATGCGCCGAGCATGGACATCCAGGCGGCGAGCAATTTCGAGCGGTTCCTGTATCATCTGCTCGGCGACGATCCGGCGCGCACGCGGGCGGCCATGGCCGGGATGAAAACAACCGGGCGCTTCAGCCTGGGGGGGCCTCGCTCGAGCGCGCTCGTCTCGTCCCGCATGGACGACGACGGCATCGCTGCGGCCATCGCGGATGTCTGGCGGCGGCACCGGTATCTCATCGATCCGCATACCGCGTGCGGGTTCGGAGAGCTGTGCCCGGAACGGACCAGCGTGGTGCTGGCAACCGCGCATCCGGCGAAATTTCCCGACATCGTGCGCGCGGCGACTGGTCAGGAACCGACCCATCCCGCGCTGGAAGCCCTGAAGGCGCTGCCGCTGCAACGGCAGCGGCTGCCGGCCGACGTGGAGGCCGTGAAGAGGTATGTTCGGGAGAGGGGGTAGGTATTTCTGGGGATTGTCAGATCAGTCGGATCAGTCGGATCAGTCGGATCTGTCAGAATTTGATGGTAATACCGGCTTCCAGGTTGTGGCCTTGGAGGGCGTCTTCCCGGGTTTCGGCCTGGATGTAGCGGTAGCCGAGGGTGAGGTCGGTGGTGCGTGTGAGCATGAAGTTGAAACTGCCGAACCCCTGGAAGCTGAAGTCCCAGTCGTCCACGGACAGGTCGTAGTCGCGGCCACGCACGTTGTCGATGTCGAGTTCCGACCAGGCGAGACCGGCGCCGGCGCCGAGAGTGAGCGAGAAGGTCTCGGTGAGGCGGAACGAATACGAGGCGTTGAGCAGGAGGGGGATGGTGGCGACATCGGCGTCGAGTCCGACTTCGGCGACGTGGCGGCCGCGGTGGAGGATGGAGATTTCGTCGATGCCGGCGGTGTAGTAACCTGCGCTGCCGCCGAGGGCGAATCCGTTGCTGAATTGATAACCGAAGGGGATGGTGACGCCCCAGCCGACTTCGAAATCGGCTTCCAGGCCGACCGGGCCGAGTCGCGTAGTGGTCAGATAACCGATGTCCTCAAGCCACAACGCACTGCCGCGCACCCCGAGAAACCAGCCGCCCGAATCCGTCGCGCCTCCGTACAGCGGGCTCCCGCCGGACTGGCCGTAATAGGGATCCCCGGCGACCGCCGGCACGGAAAGAGACAGCGCGGCGGATATGGCCGCCAATGATGTGAGAAGAGAGCGGTGGAACATGGGGCGATGGGCGAAAGCGATTGGGAGGAAATTATATTAAGAAATGGGGATAATCAAGAAAAATTAAGGAAATTTTTTAAAAAATCCCCGCCCGGTATGGCGGCGAAGCCACGGGTGTGGTTCGCGCGGTTATGCCCGATACGGTTCAGTCAACCGCGAATGAACGCGAATGAACGCGAATGAGGAGGATTTGGTACAGAGGGCACTCAGGGGGAGCGGCCTGGGGGCGGGCCGCCGCCGCCGGGGGGGCGGAATCCGCCGCCGCCGCCCGGACCGCCAAACATGAATGCCTGGCCGCCGCCGCGGTCCCAGCGAGGTGGTTCGTTGACTCTTTGCTGGGCTTCTGGTGAGAGATGGCCGGCGGCCCACTGATTGGCCGCGGCGGCATCGGTGCCGCGCCAGCGCTGGACGACGTCGATCTGTGCCTGTTCGCGCTGGAGGGGGTCGGTGATGGTGGAGGCCCAGGTGACGGCGTCCTCCGGATTTTCCCGTGCAATGCTGCGGGCAAACGATCCGATCGACTCGTCCTTGACCGGTCCGCTGGACATGGTGTTGAGCGACTCGCTGGCGGCGGTGGGGTCGTTGCGGCCCCATTCCTGGTAGACACGGCCGTAAGCTTCATTCTGGGAGGATCCGGCCGGCAGGGTGGCGGCCCAATCGATGGCGCCGTGCGGATCGCGTTCGGCGTATTGGCGCGCGACGGTGGAGACCGCGTTGTTTGCGTAATCCGAACCGGCGTGGTCCTTGATCCAGGCGGCGGCCGCGGCGGGATCCTGGCGGGTGTATTGATCGGCCACGCGCTGGAGGGCGGTGGCTTTCATGGCCGGGTCGGTCAGGCCGAGCGCCCAATCGGAGGCGGAGCTGATGCCGTCGCGGATTTTGCGTTCGGCGAGGACATCGACATAGGCGCCGCGGTTGTCCGGCGGAAGGCTCATGACGTACTCGGAGGCGGCGGCGAAGTCGCTGTGGGCGAGGCCGGTGACGAGCGCGCGGTCGAGCATCCAGCGGTTTTCGGCGGTGCCGTTTTCACTGAGCCACTTTTTGGCGGCTTCGGGGTCGGCGCTGGCGAATCCGGCCAGGGTGGTGGCGCTGTTGAACATGCCGTCGCGGCCGCCGAGTTCCTGCATGTCGGCGAGCGCCTTTGCGCCATCCAGCGAGCCCCATTGGTAGGTGAGCATCGGGAGGTAGCGCATCGATTCGAAGCCGGCGACCGTTTCGCGGACCGTGCTGAATGCGGCGCCGGCGTTCTCCGGCGTCAGTTCCTTGATGAGCTGGGAAAAGTTCATCATGGATTTGACCGGATCCGATTCGCGGACCGCTTCGCGCACGGCATCGGCCATGCGGGTGGACGAGATCGTGCCGTCCGGGGAGCGGAAGCGCGCGGCCCAGGCGACGGGATCGTCGGAAAGCGCGGCCGCTTTGGCCGCGGCGGCGGCCTCCGGGGAGCGGCCGGCTGTCGGGGACGGCAGCGAGGCAGTGACCGCGGCGACGGGCGCATCACCGGCCGCCGGAGGCTGGGGCTTGACGGTCAGCCGGCCTACCGCGAAGGCGCCGGCGGCCAGCAGCAACCAGATGCCGTGTATAAGAATGGGCGATTTCATGACAGTTTTGGGTAGATCGAGCCATCCGACCCCTCAGGAGGCGGGCGCGTTCAAGAAAATACGGAGTACATGGTGCACGGTTCACGGTTCACGGGGCACGGGGCA
>CAZYHO010000120.1:0-10051 GCA_964647495.1 uncultured Akkermansia sp.
CTGAATGGTGGCTTGATTCTTCAACCGCGGATGGCGCGGATGGCACGGATGCCCGCCCGAGCGGGAGAGCGCGTTTGTCCCGGTACCCACGAGATGCCGCGTTGTCCTGCGTATTGATGGACTTCGTGAAATTCGTGAAATTCGTGGTTTGAATCTGGCTGTATTTTTGACCACGAAGGGGAGGAGGTCGCGAAGATGGGTAGAGGGACGGCTTCCTGATCTCCTTCCTGCGGGCTTGTGCGGATCCCCGCACCCAGCGACGAATTCCGACAGGCTCGTATCAAGCATCACCGGCAGCAGCCAGACGAGATGAAGGGCGCAGGTTTTTTGCCCGCGAAACACACTGAACACACGAAAATTCCTTGCCTTCCTTTCGTGTGTTTGGCGTGTTTCGCGGGCCACCCGAAAGCGAAGTCGGAGGACCGGATCAACGAGTCACCGCATGAAGCGGCGCGTTCCGCCTCGCGGCGGTACTCCAACCGAACGACGTTCCGGACAGCTTTTCGGTTGGAGTCCCGGCGGCAAGCCGGAACCTCAGGCCGGGGCGCGAAGCCGATCCAGGAAGACAGTGATCCCGCTCTTCAGCCGAAGGCTCCAGGGCGGCGAACCTGGGGCTCGCAATTCCGCGCATGCCGTCGTATAGGCTGCGGGAGTTTTTATGGCAGCTGCGACGTCAAATCAAAAGGAAGGGCGGCCGGTTTCGGTCGTGCCCGGGTGTTATATATTGATCATCGGCGTGGTCCTGGTGGTGGGCACGGTGGTCTGGGGGGGGTACACGTTTTTCCGGCAGGCGGGGGAGATGGAGGCGTTCACCGACCTGGAGCCGGCGGTGCTGGCGGTCGAGGCGCCCGATGCGGCGCAGGTTGCGGAGTTGCAGGGGCGCCTGGCGCGATTTGCCGAGGCCTCGGGCGGGCCGGCGGAGCTGGCGCTGACGCGCGACGATCTGAACGCGCTGCTTTCCGGCTTCCCGCGGCTGGCGGATGTGAAGTCGATGATCCGGGTGCGCGAGATCGGGCCGGACGCGACCTTCACGGCGGACATCAGCTTTCCGATGAATGCGCTGCCCGGCCGGCGGCGGTATCTGAACGGCGAGCTGGACGGGCGGTTCGGCGCGCATCCGGAGGCCGGCCTCTTCGTGAGCGTGCTCGATGTGCGCGTGCCCGGCCGCACCGTGCCTCCGGGGTTCATCGACATTTACCAGCGCGGCATCGTTCCGGGAAAGAACTTCGGGTTTTTCGATGACATGGTGCTGCGCAATTTCCGGGAAGATCCTGGTTTCGTCGGACCGCTGACGCGCATCGCCAGCGTCACCACCGAGGACGACCGGATTGTCGTTTCCACCACGAAGGGGGCCTCGAATCCCGACCGCGAAGGATGAGGGGCGGCCATCAGCCGAATCGTCCGCTGATGTATTCCTCGGTGCGTTTTTCGCGTGGGGAGCTGAAGATCGTTCCGGTCGGCCCTTCTTCGACCAATTCGCCGAGGTAGAAAAAAGCGGTGCGGTCCGAGACGCGGGTCGCCTGCTGCATGTTGTGGGTGACGATGACGATGGTGTATTCGGATTTGAGTTCGTCGATGAGTTCCTCGATTTTGAGGGTGGCGATGGGGTCGAGGGCCGAGCACGGTTCGTCCATGAGCAGGATCCGCGGCCGCACGGCGATGGCGCGGGCGATGCAGAGCCGCTGCTGCTGGCCGCCGGAGAGGCCGAACCCGCTTTGGCCGAGGCGGTCCTTGCATTCCTCCCAGAGCGCGGCGGCGTGCAGGCTTCGCTCGACCGCCTCGTCGAGCACGGATTTGCGGGTTTCCCCGGCGACGCGCAGGCCGTAGGCGACGTTTTCGTAAATGGACTTCGGGAACGGGTTGGACTTTTGGAACACCATGCCGACGCGGCGGCGCAGGTCGATCACGTCAAGGTCACGGTCGTAAATGTCGAGGCCGCTCACGCGGATGGCGCCGCTGGTGATGCGGGCGCCCGGGATGACGTCGTTCATGCGGTTGAGGCAGCGCAGCAGCGTGCTTTTGCCGCAGCCGGACGGGCCGATGAGCGCGGTGACCTGGCGGGCCGGCACGTCGAAGTGGATGTCGCGAAGCGCCGGTTTGGCGCCGTAGGCGAAATCGACGTGCCCGATTTCGATCTCGATTTCGCCGGCGGGCGCGGGCGGCGGGATTCCTGCGGACCGGGCGGCGGGCTCAACTGAAGAGTCCACTGATGTAGGCCTCGGTTTGTTTTTCGCGGGGGGTGGAGAAGAGAGTGTCTGTGTTGTCATACTCGATGAGGCGGCCGAGGTAAAAGAAGGCGGTGCGATCGGAGACGCGTGTCGCCTGGTGCATGTTGTGAGTGACGATGACGATGGTGAATTCCTTCTTCAGATCGTGCATGAGTTCCTCGATCTTGAGGGTGGCGATCGGGTCGAGCGCGGCGCAGGGCTCGTCCATGAGCAGGATCTGCGGCCGGTTCGCGATGGCGCGGGCGATGCAGAGCCGCTGCTGCTGGCCGCCCGAGAGGCCGTAGGCGCTTTCGCGCAGGCGGTCCTTGACCTCGTCCCAAAGGGCGGCGGCGCGCAGGCTGCGTTCGACGACTTCGTCCAGCTCGGCTTTTTTGTTTCGGCCGGCGACGCGGAGCGAGAAGACGATGTTTTCGTAGATCGATTTCGGGAACGGGTTGTATTTCTGGAAGACCATGCCGACGCGCTTGCGCAGCGAGATAACTTCGACGGCCGGGTCATACAGGCTGGTTCCGTCGAGCAGGATGTCGCCCTCGTGGCGGATGCCGTCGATGAGGTCGTTCATGCGGTTGAGGTTGCGGAGCAGGGTGGTCTTGCCGCATCCGGAAGGGCCGATGAACGCGGTGACGCGTTTCTCGGGGATGCGCAGGGCGATGTGGTGGAGCGCCTGCTTTTCGCCGTAGTAGAAGGAAAAGTCGCGCACCTCGACCATGATCGGCTCGTCGCCGGCCGGTGTGTCCGGGGGCGCGGCGGTCGCGGCGCCGGCGGCGGCGTCGGCGTCGGGTGGTGGCGACGTCGGCGGGTCGGCGGGCGCGGGACGGCCAGGGCTAGAAGGTGCTGGCGGCATACTTCTTTCGCAGGTGATTGCGGATCACGATGGCGGTGAGGTTCATGACGACGACGAGGGCGATGAGGAGCAGGGTGGTGGCGAAGACCATCGGCTTGGCCGCCTCGGCGTCCGGCGACTGGAACCCGAGGTCGAAGATGTGGAACCCGAGGTGCATGAATTTCCGCTCGGGATGGATGAACGGGAACACGCCGTCGATCGGCAGCTCGGGCGCGAATTTGATCACGCCGACGAGCATGAGCGGGGCCACCTCGCCCGCGCCCCGCGCCATCGCCAGAATGACGCCGGTGAGCACGCCGGGCGCGGCGCTCGGGAGCACGACGCGCTGGATCATCTGCCATTTGCTGGCGCCGCAGGCGAGGGCGGCTTCGCGCACGCCGCGCGGGACGGCGGCCAGGGCTTCTTCGGTCGCGACGATGACGACCGGCAGCGTGAGCAGGGCGAGCGTGAGTGAGGCCCAGAGGATGCCGCCGGTGCCGAAGGTCGATTTCGGCAAGTCGGCGGAGAAGAACGCCTGGTCGATGCGACCGCCGAGGAGGTACACGAAGAATCCGAGGCCGAAGACGCCGAAGACGATGGACGGGACGCCGGCCAGGTTGTTGACGCAGATGCGCACGGTGCGCACGAACAGCCCTTGTCTGGCGTATTCGCGCAGGTAAATGGCGGCGATGACGCCGAGCGGCGTGACCAGCAGGCTCATGAGCACCGTCATGACGAAGGTGCCGAAGATGGCGGGAAAGATGCCGCCCTCGGTGTTCGCCTCGCGCGGATTGCCGCTGAGGAATTCCCCGATCCGGCTGAAGAAGATCTTCAGCCGGCCGCCGGCGCCGAGTTCGTTCGGAAAATAAAACCGGACGATTTCGCCGGCCGGCAGTGTTTTCTCGTCGCCGGTGGCGGCGCGGTACTGGAGGGAATGCCGGAGCAGGGTTGTGCGCTGCTCGCGCGCCTGGGCGGCGAGTTTTTCGTGCTCGGCCTGGAGCGCGGCGGCGGTCTGCTCGTAGTCGTCGCGGGGGCTGGTTTTGTGGTCGCGTTCCAGTCTGGTGAGGCGGTGGTTGACGGCGCCGATTTGGTGTTTTTCGATGCGCTCGATGCGGTGGCGTATGGCCTCTGCTTCGCGAACGGCGGCGGCAAGGCGCGAGCGGAATTCCGGATCGGCGGCGGGCAGGGCGGGGGAGTTTTCGCTGAGCAGCGCGATCGGCCGGGCGAAAGCGTCGCCGTATCCCAGGCGTTCGATCGTCATGATATCGGCCGGCTGCGAGCGCGAGACGATGTCGGCCGACTGGATCCAGAGGAAGTTGAATCCATGGAGATCTTTGTTGCCGATGTGGACCTGGACTTCCTCGCCGCCACTGTCGCGGCGTCGCTGGGTGCGCACGATTTCGCCGGCGATGACCGATTTTCCCTGGACGGCGGAGGCGCTGTCCTCGCGCAGGGTGAATTCGGTGACGCGTTCGGGCCAGAATCCCGCCAGGCCGCGAACGATGATGAGCAGGAGCAGGCCGGTGATCATGCCGACGCCCATGGTCAACCCGAGCGCGGTGAGCCAGACCTGGGCTTCGCCCGGCGGGCATTTCGGCCGGGGGCGTGCGGTCGTCGTGGTGGCGTTGGCGCGCATGATGCAGGTCAGACGAGCTTGAATTTTTCGCGCAAGTGCTGGCGGAGGAGTTCGGCGATCGTGTTGAGGACGAAGGTCAGGCCGAAGAGGACGAGGGCGCTGAGGAAGAGGGTGCGGTAGTGGGTCGAGCCGACCGGCGCTTCGGGCAGCTCGACCGCGATGTTGGCGGCGAGCGTGCGCATGCCGTTGAAGAGGTTCCATTCCATGATTGGCGTGTTGCCGGTGGCCATGACGACGATCATGGTTTCGCCGACGGCACGGCCGAGGCCGATCATGAGGGCGGAAAAGATGCCCGCGCTGGCCACCGGCAGGACGACCGTGCGCACCGTCTGCCAGCGGCTCGCCCCGAGGGCGGCCGAAGCCGCGGTCAGCGACGGCGGCACCGCGGCCAGCGCATCCTCGGAAATGGTGAAGATGATGGGGATCACCGCGAATCCCATCATGAAACCGACGACGAGCGAGTTCCGCTGCTCGAAACTGGAGCCGGTCACGCGCGGCCACCACTGCCGGAAATCGCCGCCGAAAACCGCCTGCTCGAGGACCGGCCCCGAATGCCACAACACCACGGTCGCGGCGAGCAGGACCGGCAGCAGGGCCAGCCATTCGAGGCCGGCGGGCAACCGGCTGCGGCGGCGGGCCGGCTGGCGGCTCCAGATCCAGCCGACGAGCATGGCGACGAGCGGGATGCCGAGCACGCACAGCAGCACCGACGGGACGCGCGTCACGATGAGCGGCGCGAGCCAGAGCGCGGCGAGGAAACCGAGGACGACCGAGGGCAGAGAGGCCATGATTTCCATGGCCGGCTTGACCACGCGCTTCATGCTGAGCGGGAGGAAGTGGGCGGTGTAAATGGCGGCGAGCAGGCCGATCGGGACGGCGAAGACCATGGCCCAGAGCGTGCCTTTCAGGGTGCCGAAGATGAGCGGAACGAGCGAGAGTTTCGGCTCGAACTCGTCGTTGCCGCTGGTGCTTTGCCAAATGTAGTCCGGCCGCGGCGCCCCCTCGTACCAGATCGGGCGGAAAAAGGCGGCGAACCCGGCTTCGGGGTGGGGGTCGTGGATTTCGTAGAGATGCAGGCCTCCCTCCGCGTCGAGAAACCCGGCGTGCTCGAACTTTTCGTCCACCGCGATGGCCGATGGCGTGAACGGCAGCGTGTGCGACCAGCGGGTGACGGCGGTGGTCGCGTGGCGCAGCGAAACGCGGGCGCCGCTGGCGATGACGAACGACTTGTTGCGCTGGCTCGCGGCAAAGTGGGTGGCGCCGCCCGGCAGCGGGTCGAATTCCTTGGCCGGCACGAAGACGCGCTGGTCGCCGCCCGGAGGGACGGTCAGGCTCCACAGACTCACGGCTCCCGCGCCGTTGGTGAAGACGAGCGACACGTCGCCGAAAACGAAATCCATCGAGGCGATGTCCTCTCCCGCCGGTGCGACGCCGGTCATGGGCGTGAATTCCTGGCGCAGCGAGAGGCCGTCATCGACGCGGAAGAAATACTCGACGGTATGCGCTGTGGTGGCCACGATCACCGCATCGCCGGTGCGCGGCACGAGCAGGCGCGTGGGCAGGCCTTTGAGCTGGGGCGTGAGATCGATGCGGCCGACTTCCTCGATGCGGCCGCGGCCGAGCAGGCTGCGCTTCTGACGGAGCAGGAGCGCGTGCAATTGGAGGATGCCGTCCCGATCCTGCTTGGCGGCAAAGATCTGCTCTTCGTCAGCGCCACCGAAGTCGATGTCGACGATGGCCCGGCCCGGTTCGCCGAGCGCGTAAAACGGGCCCATTTCCACCTCGCCGGTCACCCGCCGCCGGCCATCGCCGGTCATCTCGGTGGTGTAGGCGATCGTGAACGACCCGACGTGGCCGTCGGACAGGCCGAGCAGCACCCGTTGATCGACGGCGTGGTACCGCCACGACGTGACCGTCGCGCCTTCGGGCAGCTCCAGTGTGCGCTCGACTGGCGGCGCCTGGCCATGGCGGTCGATGAACCGCACCGTGTCGCGGCCGTCGAACGTGAACGGGAGGAGCGACCATTCGTCCAGGCCGAAGACCTTGGGGCTGTCCCCCGGCGCGGCGGATGGCGCGATGGCGAAGGGAGGCACCGGTTCGACACGCGTGTTGCGGAAGAGCGGAAGTGCCTGGAGCAGGATGAACAGGCACATCCCGAAGACCGCGAGGACGATGGCGATTCCTCCGAACCGAATGAGGAAGGTCATCAAGCGGTCGAACCGCAGGGTGGCCTTGGCGACGAGGAAGCGCTCGGGAACGGGTGCCGGCATGCAGGACGGTTCAGGGATGGGGATGGGCGCCCATTTCCCACAGGTCCGGCCGCGCTTCCGGACCGGGCGGGCGCGGGGCGCGGCGTCACGCGGTCATTTTTTTTCGGCCAACTGCGCATGGACCTCGGCGGCTGTTTCCGCGGGGATCGGGTAATACCCGTCCTTGAGCACGATCTCCTGGCCTTCCCTGGAGGCGACGAATTTCAGGAACTCGCCTGTGAGCTTGTCGATCGGCGCGCCCGGCTTCTTGTTGATGTAGATGTAAAGGAAGCGGGCGAGCGGGTAGTCGCCGTTGAGACAGTTTTCGTAGGTGGCCGCGATGAACGGGGTGTTGGGTTTGGCGGCGAGCGGCACGGCGCGAATGCCGGAGGTGACATAGCCGATGCCGGAGTAGCCGATGCCGTACTGGTCCGCGGCTATCCCGTCCGCCACCCCGCCGGATCCAGGTTGTTCCTTGACGGTGGATTTGAAGTCGCCCTTGCTCAGTGCCACCTCCTTGAAAAACCCGTAGGTTCCGGAGGCGCTGTTGCGGCCGTAAAGCGAAAGCGGTTTGCCGGCCCAGGAGGCGAGCCCGACCTGGTCCCAGGTCGTGGCGTTCTTGCCGCCCGCCTTGAAGGATGACGAGAAGATACTGTCGATCTGCTGCAACGAGAGCCCCTTGATGGGGTTGTCCTTGTGGACGAAGACGGCCAAAGCATCGATGGCCACTTTCACCTCGAGCGGTTTGTAGCCGAATTTTTTCTCGAAGGCATCGATCTCCTCTTTCTTCATCTCGCGGCTCATCGGGCCGAGCTGGGCGGTGCCTTCGATGAGGGCCGGCGGAGCGGTGGCGGATCCTTTGCCTTCGATCTGGACGTTGACGTTCGGGTAGGCTTTCTTGAAACCTTCGGCCCAGAAGGTCAGCATGATGTTCAACGTGTCGGAGCCGATGGAATTCAGGTTGCCGGAAACCCCGCTGACCGGCTGATACGGCTTGATAGCGGGATCGACTGTGGCGGGGCCGGCGCTGGAGGCCAGCGTCAGAGCGGCGAGCAGGCCGCCGCCGGCCAGCGTACGCAGGAAGGGAAGCGGTGAGGTGGTGCTCATGGTTGTGTGTGGCGTGGAATGGGTGACTTGGTGATTGTCGGGCGAAATGGAACCCGTGATCCGGGCAGTGGCCGCCTGCGCTGATGATTCCCCGTCAACCGCCTCGTCCACAACGGGATTGAAGTTACGGTTTCGACACACGCCCGGGCGCCGGACGCGGGACGGCGCTTTCCGGCGCCACGCCAAGGCGCTCAGCGTGAACGAAGCGCGCCTTTATGACGAAACTGTCACGCGGCGTCCATGGACGGGCGGCCCGGTCCGCCGCATCGTAATCCGAAGTGACAACTTCGTCAGATTGGGGCCTGGGTGATCCTGCCGGACGGCCCGCGGAGACAATGTCACGCCATCAATGTCAATCATGCATTCCACACCAACTGCCATGAATGTCCGGTCCAGCGAAAGTGCCGACGCCGATCCCATGTCACCCCACATTCTCCAGGTGTTCGAGGACGCGCTGCGTTCGCTGAAGGAGGATGTCATTCACATGGCGAGCCTGGCCCAGCGCAATCTGTCTGCCGCGGTGCACGGTTTGCTGGAGCGCGACAACGACCAGTGCAACGGGGTCATCGCCGACGACGACGCGGTGGACCGGCTCGAAGTGGCGATCGACCGCGCCGGTCTGGAAGTCATCATGAAATTCGGTCCGGTGGCGACCGACCTGCGCCGCGTTTTCGTCGCCATGAAGATCGGGCAGCAGTTGGAGCGGGTTTCCGACGAGGCGGTGTCGATCGCACGCCGGGCTCGCAAGCTCAACGCGCATGCACCGGTGCCAGAGTCCCAGTTCATCCAGGGCGTGTACGATCTGGCGGTCGCCATGCTCCGGGACGCGGTGGCGGCTTTCAACGTGAGCGACCTGAAGCTGGCGCTTTCGCTGGAGGCGCGGGACAGGGATCTCGACCAGGTGTACTCGGAAGCCATCCGTCGCATGATCCGCCGCTCCGAAGAGGACGTGGAGCACATCGACGATTACGTCGACCTCATGTTCATCGTGCGCGGGCTGGAACGCGTCGGCGACCACGCGGTGAATATCGCGGAAGACATCGTCTACGCGGAAACCGCCCACGACATCCGCCACGGCGGAGAACGGCCGGAGGTGGGGTGAGTATGGGGCTTATGGTAATCATGGGGCTTATATGAATTATAGGACATGAGCCCAATGGGGCTTATGGGGCCTCTCACTCCCCATCGGCCAGCGAGTCCACCAGCCAGTGACCGGCTATAGAGTGCGCGGGATCCGGGGGGCTGCCATCGGAGCCGGAGGCTGACGCGTCGCTCCTGGCCCCAGGGAACGAGCGCCTCGACACCAGTGCCGGTCTCGCCGGCGAGCGGCATGCAGGCACGCAGGCGCGCAGGCTCACTGCCGGATGGGTGTCATCGCCGAGCTTCAGGCACACGAACGCGTCCTCGGGCGGCACGGCCCGCGCAAGATCATGCGTGCGAACCGCCCGGACGACCAGCGGACCGTGGACGCCCGATTCCGCTCTCCGCAATGCGGCTAGCGGTGGCTCGGGTGCAGGTGGAGTGCCGGTGGCCGGTGGGTTCGGGAGCTTCCGGAATCTCGGGAGCCGGGGGGAGGGGAGACGGTTCGGTGGGCGGTTCGGCGGCGGCCATAAAGGGTCTGTCCCCATGCGGCGGCGAGCACACCCACCGCGGCGACGGCGGCCAGGGCGGCGACGGCCAGGCCGGCGGCCCATTGCCGTGGACGCGCCACCCATGGCGGATCGCCCGGATGCCGGGGGTCCGTTTCCTCGGGGTCGCCGGGGTTCCATTCGGCCCACGGCGCCTCGCCCGTGCCGGCCTCGCTCATCGCGGTCTCCGCTTCCCAGTCGATGCCAGCCTGGTGTTGGTTCACTACTGCGGGGCGGCCATAAAGGGTCTGTCCCCATGCGGCGGCGTGCGCCCTCCCCAGCCGGCGGCGAGCACACCCACCGCGGCGACGGCGGCCAGGGCGGAGACGGCCAGGCCGGCGGCCCATTGCCGTGGACGCGCCACCCATGGCGGATCGCCC
>CAZYHO010000120.1:10151-11350 GCA_964647495.1 uncultured Akkermansia sp.
GACGGCCAGGCCGGCGGCCCATTGCCGTGGACGCGCCACCCATGGCGGATCGCCCGGATGCCGGGGGTCCGTTTCCTCGGGGTCGCCGGGGTTCCATTCGGCCCACGGCGCCTCGCCCGTGCCGGCCTCGCTCATCGCGGTCTCCGCTTCCCAGTCGATCTCCTGGAGCCGCAGCCAGTCGCGATAGGGCATGGCCCGGCATCCGAACTCCGGTTGAGGAGCCACCACGCCGCTCCCGCACGCCGGGCACGCGCAAAATACTTCGCTGGCCGCCTCCGGCAGCGCCAATCGCTCTCCGCAGACAGGACACGCAAACCACCCGGCCCAACCTGGCGACGACTCCGCCCGGGCTGGCTCCCGCCACCAGTCCGGATGCCACGCCTCCATCGCCGGCGCGCTGCGTACGGTGGTTTTCACAAATCCTTAACCATACTGAATTATATCGATCCGCGCATAATCAAGCCTTATTAGCGGAGTGGAGCGCGGTATAAAGTGACTGTCCCCGGACGGCTTGCAGGCTTGCAGACCGGGCTGAACGGACCAATGGTGGCCGCCCCGCGGGATCGCGCTGCCCCCCGGGACGCATGATGATGAAGACGAGGCACGACGAGCGATACGAAAACGACAAGACGCCCAGTCGCGAAGTCGTCGAGCGGTATCGGGACGTGATCGACGAGGACGATGGCGATGCCAGCCTGGTGTTGGTTCACTACCGCGGCGGCGCCGAAGAATTCGCGCTTGGGCAGGAGTATTGTGCCAGCGAAGACCCTGGGGACCGCGCCACGGGAGCCTGCGTCCTCGCTCAACTCGGGTGGAGCGACCGGACGTTTCTGGACGAGAGCGTGCGGATCCTCGTTCCGCTTCTGGAGGATGCTGACAATTTCGTTGTCTCACCAGAGATCCGTGAGGCGTTGCGGAACGCCCTGCGCGACCCGGATCACGAGATTCGCGGAGAGGCATTGGTCGGGCTCGCCAGGCGTCACGATCCATCGATGGTTGCCGAGTTGATCAACGAGTGGAAAAACGACGAGGTGAGTTTCTTGAGCCTCGAAGCGGCCGAGGAGTCCAAAGATCCCCGGTTGCATGATCACTTGCGGCGTCTGGCCGGGAGTCTCACCCTGGATGACGATCCCTATTTTGCGGAGATGCTGTCGAACGCGATCAATGCATGCGCGCCCGATGAAAAACAATCCACCCAA
>CAZYHO010000121.1:0-7014 GCA_964647495.1 uncultured Akkermansia sp.
TGATCTCTGGCCTCCGACCTCTGGCTTGGGTGGGACGCGATCCTCCGGGCGCGTCGGCGGTTGCCGCGTGCAGGGGATGGCCCGGTTCCCGATTCTCCCGGGGATGGTCCGTCGCAGGGTCGGGCTCGCTTCCCACTGAGTGGGCGGTCCTGCGGGCGGTGAGCCATCCGAGCAGAGCGCCGATGCTCGCCGCAGAAGAGGCTTCGGCGTTCAAGAATCTTTGGCGTTCAGGCAAACATTTAAGTGAGCGCCTATGGGGGGGCGGGGGGCGTTCCGGGGGCGCCGGGGGAGGGCGGGCGCGACGAGCGCGGCTGGACGATGCTCTTGGTGCGGATCCCGATGTTCCACCAGCGGCGGTAGAGGAATACCAGCTTCGGAAAGAGCGCGGGCGCATAGCGCACGATCAGGGCCATGGCGAACTGGTTCCAGCGCAGCCGGCTCCCCAGCGCCTCCCCGATGCCCCAGTTCTGTTTCTTCATGAGCTGGTGGTGCCGCAAATGGCGGCCGGCTTCGGCGACGGCGACCGCGGGGATCGCATTCGATGGCGGGTTTCGCTCCAGGAAGAGCTGGAGGCCTTCGCCGAAGTGCATCAGGCCGCGCCTGTGGGAGTCGAGCGTCGGCGTGGACGAGTGGTGCGAGGCGGGCATGCGGTAGATATAGAGCGGCCTTGCCAAGTACCGTACGTCGCCGAGAGCCTTGAGGGCGGCCGCGAGGGTATGGTCTTCGCTGTACCAGTGGGTCGGCTGCGGCCAGATGAGGGTGCGCGCCACCTCTCCCTTCACGACCATGAAGCCTCCGCCGATGATGAACTTTTTGCGCCAGACCGCCTCCATTGGCGCCGATTCGAGCCACGGGCCATAGGCCGAGTTTCCCATGAACTCACCGGACTCTTTGCTCACGATCGCATAGTCGTGGTAAACGCCGACCAGCGAGCCCGGCGAGGCCTCGATCAGGCGGCGGCATTCCTCCAGGCAGGTGGGCGCCAGTTCGTCGTCGCCGCCGAGCAGGTGGACCCATCGGCCGCGGGAAACCGCCGCCGCTTGATTGTAACCGGCGATCTTGCCCTCGGACGGGTTGCGTACCGCGGTGATGCGGGGGTCGGCGGCGGCCGCGGCGGACATGATGTCGAAGGTCGAGTCGGCCGACCTGTCGTCGACGAGAATCAATTCCCATGAGGGCTCGGTCTGGGCCTGAATGGAGGCGATACCGGCCGGCAGGAACCGCTCTTCGTTACGGCAGACGCAGAGGATGCTGAAGAATGGGGGGTCGGGCATGAAAACGGAGGATGGTGCCGGACGTGGGTCAATTCCCGGCGAGTCGCCGGATGGGTTCCGCGAGTGGGAGGATGGCTGTTTCGACCCCGGTGCCGGCGTTGATGTCCGCGTCGGCGGGGACATCAGTTGAGGAATTCGGCGATCGCGTCGACGACGCGCTGGCGGTGATTGGCGGGCAGTTCGGGATAGATCGGCAGGCTGAGGCATTCGGCGGCGAGGCGGTGGGCCGATTCGCAGCCGAGGCGGCTTGCCTCGGGGGTGTGGCGGAAGCAGTCCTGCTGGTCCATGGTGCGCGGGTAATAGACTTCGCAGCCGATGTGGCGATCGCGGAGGTGGGCGGCGAGGGCGTCGCGCCGTCCCGGTCCCGGGACACGCAGGGTGTATTGATTCCAGATATGTTCGTTGTGCGGGAGGGCGACGGGGAGGAGGAGGCGTGTGTCGTCGCCGTGTGTGGAAGACGCCACGGGCGCGGCGCCGCAGCGGCAGCGGGCCTGATCGGCCGGCGCGACACCCGGCAGGGCGGCGAGAGCGGCGGAATAGGCGACCGCGTTGGCTTGGCGGGCCGTGGTGTAGGCGGTGTAGCGCGGGAGTTTGACGCGGAGCAGGGCGGCCTGAAGCGGATCGAGGCGGAAATTGCCGCCGATGTGTGAGTGGAAGTATTTCGGGCGGCTGCCGTGGGTGCGCAGGAGGCGGGCGCGGTCGGCGAGCGAGTCGTCATGGGTGACGAGCATGCCGCCATCGCCGAATCCGCCGAGATTCTTGGACGGGAAGAAGCTGAAGCTGCCGAAGTCGCCGATCGTGCCGCTGGGCCGGTCTTTGTAGCGGGCGCCGATCGACTGGGCGGCATCCTCGATGACGCGGAGTCCGTGGGCCGAGGCGAGCGATTGCACGGCGTCCATGTCGGCGCTTTGGCCGAAGAGGTGGACCGGGACGATCGCCTTGGTGCGAGGTGTGATTTTCGAGGCGGCGTGGCGGACGTCGATGTTGAAACATCCCGGGCAGGCGTCCACGAAGACCGGGGTGGCCCCGGTGCGGGCGACGCAGCCGGCGGTCGCGAAAAAAGTGAATGTCGGGACGAGCACCTCGTCGCCCGGCCCGATGCCGAGTGCCATGAACGCGAGCAGGAGCGCATCCGTGCCGCTGGAGACGCCGATTCCGTGAGCGGCGCCGACCATGGATGCGACTTCTTTTTCGAGGGACGCCACTTCCGGCCCCAGGATGAACACACCGGAGCGCAGCACACGGAGGAAGGCGGCGGTCAATTCTTCCTCCAGCGGGAGGTTCTGGGCATTGAGGTCGAGCAGGGGGACTTTCATGAAATCAGGCGGTCGGCCGGTTGTCCGCCTCCTTGAAGTGGTCGTAGGCGAATTGTCCCACGGCCAATTCAGGCGGGAGCGGGGCGTCCTCATCCAGGTCGAGGCAGCGGACGCGCCCGCCGGCGAGTTCATAGCGCAGGCCGGACTCCGGGCAGGCGGCGGTCGGGCCGGAATCGAATCGGAGCGGGTGTCCGTGGCGCGACATCCAGCCTGCCTGGCGCGCGGGCACGCCGCGGACACAGCCGTAGTCGGGCACATCGTGTGTGACGACCGCGCCGGCGGCCACGAAGGCATAACGGCCGAGCGTGATGCCGCAGACGAGTGTGGCGTTGGCGCCTACGGTCGCGCCGCGGCGCAGGAGGGTTCGCTCGTAGATCGACTTTCGGATGACCTGGCTGCGCGGGTTGGTGACGTTGGTGAGGACGCAGCTCGGACCGAGGAAAACATCGTCCTCCACCACGGTGCCCGCGTAGAGCGCCACATTGTTCTGAACCTTGACGTTGGATCCGACGATCACGCCGCCGGCAACCATCGTATTCTGGCCGAAGACGCAGTGGGCGCCGATGCGGGCGCCGGCGCCGATATGGGCGAAGTGCCAGATCTTGGTGCCGGGGCCGATCTGCACGTCATCGTCGACCACCGCCGTCGGATGGATGAACGGGTTCACGATTGGGCGAATGGGAAAACCTGCTCCAGCACGCGCACCACATCGACCGCCTGGCGTCCGTCCGAGCGCGGCGTCTGGCGCGTCTGCACGCACTCGATGAAGTGGCTCAATTCGGCGGCCAGCGGCTGAAATGACGGGCTCCCCTGGAAGACGACTTCGGAGCCGAGATCGACGTTGTTCAGGCCGGCATCGACCATTTTGCGGTGCAGGGTGACCCGTTCCTCGCGTTCTTCGTAGACGAGCATGCCGCGGCCGCCGACGACGGTGAGGCGGCGCCTGTCCTCGGGCCAGAGCCACGAGCTGTGGAGGTGGGCGGACCGCCCGTCCGGGAAATCGAGGTGCAGATACACGTCGTCCTCCATGCGCGGCCTCAGGCCGCAGTGCCCCGAGGCGGTGACGCGGGACGGGATGGCGCCCGCGAGGTGGAGCAGGGCGGCCACATCGTGCACGCCGAGTGACCAGAGGGCGTTTTCGACCGCGCGGGCCTTGCCGTGCTTGGCGCGTTCCTGGTGGAGCGTGAAGACGCGCCCCAAGCCGCCGGATTCGAGGAAATCGCGGATGAAAGTGATGGCCGGCTTGAAGAGCAGGATGTGGCCGACCATGAGGATACGCTCGTTTTCGGTGGCGATGGCGACCAATTCCTCGGCTTCGGCGGCGGTGAGGGTCATGGGTTTCTCGACAAGCACGTCCTTGCCGGCCAAAAGGAATTCGCGTGCGATGTGGTGGTGGGTCGGGGCGGGTGTGGCGATGACGACCGCGTGGATGTCGGCGCGGGTGAGGAGGGCCTCATGGCCGGAGACGACCTCGGTGCCGGGGAAAGCGAACGAGAGCGGCTGGCGGAGCGACTCGGACGGTTCGGCGATAACGCGCAGAGCTTTGAGGTCGTCCAGGGTGCGCACGATATTGCGACCCCACGCGCCGGCGCCGATGGCTCCGATGACAATGGATTCGGTCATGATGCGGATGATGTGAGCAGGGGGCCGAGGCGCTCCAGGCGGCCCGGATGGATGAAGAGCCGGTTCCAGGCGACCGGGCCGTGCTCGGCGAGGTCGAAATCGGGCACGAGACCCGAGGCGGCGAGGCGGTAGGCGCGGTAGCCGTAGCGATGGACGAAGTCGCGGAGTTTCGGGAAGCAGTCGTCCTTGATGAGTTCGCAGAAAATGTCGGGCGTGCAGCGGGCGATGGTATTCTCGGCGCCGGCGAGGACTTCCGGTTCGGCGCCCTCGACGTCGACCTTGAGCAGGTCGATGGAATCGATGCCGCGTTCGGCGAGGTAGTCGTCGAGTCGGATGACGGGGACATCCACCTTGCCGGTGACGTAATCCCAGTTGCGGAGCGAGGCGCCCTGGGTGAGGCGGAGGGCGTCGTTGAAGTAGAGCGGCAGCGTGCCTGGCTGATCGGCGGCGGCGGCGCGGGTGAGGCGGATATTGGTGAAATGGTTGGCGCGCAGGTTTGATTCCAGGAGGTCGGCGGCGCCGGGGAACGGCTCGAAGGCGTGGATGACGGCGTTTTTGTTCAGGCTCGCGGCGAGGAGGGAGAAGAGGCCGGAATTGGCGCCGACATCGACGATGTGGTGGCTGGCCTGGGCGAGATGGGCGAAGACGCTCAGGGTACAGCCTTCGTAGGCGTCGAGGCCGACCCAGAAGGCGCCGCTGGCCACCGAATCGCGGCCGTCGCTTTCCATGACAAAGACCGGGCGGTCTTGAAACCGGATGCTCACCGGCCCGCGCACCGGGAATTTATCGACGGCGCGCAGGTCGAAGCGCGAGAAGACCGGCCGGAGCGCCTTGAGCGCGGCGTTGACGGGCGGCAGACGGAGTAACTCGAAGATGGCGGACTTTACCGTGGACATGTGTCGTGGAGTCAGGGGTGGTGGCAGTCAGGCCGCGAGCGGGCGGCGCAGGACGATGTAGCTCTTGGTCCAGATCCCGAGAAACTTCTCCTTCCGCAGTTCGCATCCGGGAAAAAGCGCGCGCATTTCGCGCTCGGTGAGCAGGCGGATCTCATCGAGCCGCGCCTGGGTCATATCGCGCGATGGGCGCCGGATCCACCCCCAGACGCTGAGCCAGGGGAGCAACCGCAGTTGCCACGACTTGGGCAGCCAGTGCAGACCGATGGTGAGAAAGTGGGGCTCGGCGAAAAAACAGCGGGCGGGCGTCTGAATCCACAGACGTCCGCCCGGGCCGGCGGTTCGGAGCGCCTCGTTCGCGAACCGTTGCTGGTTTTCCCTGGTGTGGAGGTGTTCGATCACGCTGTTGGAAAAAACGACGGTAAATGCCCCGGGATCGAACGACAGATCCAGCGCGTTTCCCTGCACCTGCCGGATCCGCGGAAAACGGCGCGCCACGTCTTCGGCGACTTCGTACGGCCTGATGTCGACCATGGTCACGTCCAGCGACGCATCGCCGAGCATCTCCCAGTTCCATGAATTGCCGCCGATGTCGAGAATGCGGTCCTCAGCCGTCACCGCCAGTGCCGCCACGAAGTCGCGCATCCGGCGCCAGCGGAAACGCGGACTGATTTTGCGGAAGATTGAGAAATAAACGGACATGGAGAAGAGGCTACTTCTCTGTCATCCCGCCACGCTGCCGCCCTTGGTCGCGCCGTTCCGGTGGCGTGACCAATGATCCATGAGAATCGGAAGCGGGTGGAACCTTGTCGGTCATCATCGCAACCACGAAAAGGAGGGAAGGTCAAGGAGGAGGGAACGGGAGGGCGGCGTGAACTCAGCCTAGCCGGCCCTCGCGGATGTCCCGGAGTCCCAGGACGCTGAGGAGCGGCACTTCGATTTCGCGGGTGCCACCGAGGAACTCGAGGAGCACGGCCACGCGCTCGCGCGCCGGCATGATGCGCGACACGGTCCCCATCGCCCCTCGCAGCGGACCGTCGCCAATTTCCACTTCGTCGCCTTCGAGGAGCGGTATCTGGACGGAAAGCGGCTCGCCGTCCGGAATGGCCGCCCGCAGATCGTCGATGACCGGATCCGGAACCGTCGGCACCGTGTCGCCGAAATGCACCATGCCGGCGATGCCGGATGTTGCCATGATCGCGCGCTGCCACTGACCCCACTCGCAGCGCGTGAAGAGATAGCCCGGAAACAGAGCTTCCACGAACCACACCGGCCCTCTCGCCGTCTTCTTGCGGTGGCGCAGCCGCGGGCAAAATGTTTCCAACTCGCCGGGAGCCAGCGCCATCACCTGGCGCGCCGCCAGGTGCTCGCATTTCGGCTTTGCCCGAAGGCAGCGCCACTCCCACTTTTCGCGCAGGCCGGGATCTTCATTCATGGATGATCGAGAAGTTTGCCGGCCAGCGGGGCCAGCGTTCGTGCTCTGAAATGCCAGTACTCCAGCTTTTCCAGCCGCGCACGTTGTTCCGGCGCCAATGTGTCCCCGGATTCCGCCTCCAGGCGCCGCAGCCGGTCCAGCCGGACTTGCCCGGTCTCCAGGTGCGGCAGCATCTGCCCGCTGATAAACCCGGACACCAGGCTCTTCAAATCCGTCTCCGCCCGGTAATGGTCCCTCCGGTCCCCGGCCACATACGACACCTTCACCGCCCCCAGCGCCCGCAACATCTTCAACCCCTGGCTCACCGACCCCTTGCTGATCCGCAGCCGGCTCACCAGACGGTCAAACGTCATCGGATCCGCCGCAATGAACAACAACCCGTAAATCTCACCCAACGACCGTGGCAGCCCCAACAGCCGCGTCGCCGCCACAAACAAATCGATCACCTCCACCTCCAGCGCCGACAATCCCGC
>CAZYHO010000121.1:7114-11313 GCA_964647495.1 uncultured Akkermansia sp.
GCCGTAGGGGAGGCGGCTGACGATGAATTCTTCGCCGGTGAGGTTGCTGATGCCGGCGACGAGGCGGACGTTTTCGTTGACCTGGTATTGGAGGGAGAGGTCGAGGATGATGGCGTCCTCTGTTTTTCCGTAGCGGGCGTCCGGATTGCCTTCGATGTCGGTTTGTTCGGTGCCGTTGGAGGCGGTGCCGAACATTTCGCCGGTGTAAGTGGCGTCGAGGTAGAGGCCGAAACCGGCGTATTCGATGCCGAGGCCGGCGGTGGCGGTGAATTCCGGGACGTAGGGGAGTTCGTTGCCTGAGCGGCCGCCGCTGAAGATGGATTCCGCGTCACCGGACGGGGTATTCGACGTGATTTCGGAGTGGGTGTAGGTGGCGCCGAGGCGGAGCGGCAGGCGCCAGCTTCCGCCGGCGGTGGCGAGCGGGTCCCAGCGGACGGCGAATTCGAGGCCGTACACTTCGGCCGATCCGGCATTGGCGTCTTCGATGGAGCCGGCGCCGCCCAGGCTGTCGCGCACGATCAGGTCGTCGAAATCCGTGAAGAAACCGACCAGTTCCGCCTGCAGGCTTTCGCCGTAGTGGCGGATGCCCACTTCGTAGCCGTTGCTCTTTTCGACATCGGTGCCGTCGACGAGGAATTCGCGTGGGGCCGGGGTGGAAATGCCGCGGTAGTAGCCGCCGAAGAGACTCCAGACCGGGTCGATTTCGTAGACCAGGCCGATGCCCGGGGCGAGTTCGTCGATGCTGCCCGATCCGCTGCCGACGACGCGGCCGAGGTCGCCGGAGGTCGCCTTGTCGGTGTATTCGAGTTCCAGGTGCTCCCAGCGCAGGCCGGGTTTGACCGTGAGGCGGCCGAGCTTCACGCTGTCCTCGATGAACATGGAGTAGGCGAGCACGTTTTCCTCGCGGTTGCCCGCTTCGCCCTGGCGGCCGCGCGCGATGTTGTCGATGCGTCCTGAGTTGTTGAGGAAGACGCGGTCGTCGCGCTGGAAGCGGGTGGACTCGTCGTAGTGCAGGCGCGCGCCGACGCTGAGCGCATGGTCGACGGAGCCGGTCTGGAAACCCCAGTCCACCCTCGACTGGATGCCGGCCGTGTAGTATTCGCGGTTGTTCGAGCGGATGCGCCAGGATCCCGGGGCGCGGCCGCGGATGACGTCGTACCCCGTGCCGGGCGCACCAAGCGCGGTGTACGGGGCGATGTTGCCGCCGGTGGCGCCGCGGACGTCCTCGAGCTTGTACCAGTCGCGGTCGAACGACGTGTAGTACGCGGCGGTTTCGACGCGCACGGAGTCGGCCGGGCGCATGGTATGGTGAAGCGAGTAGCGGAACTGGTCGCTTCGCATGTTGTCGAACTGCGTGGACGCATACCGGCGCAGCGTGTCCTGGTGGAAATCCCGGTCTGCCAGCCCGACGTACGTCTCGTCGGCGTCGAAGTACGTGTACCCGAAGCGGAACTCGAACCGCTGGTCGAGCACGGTATTCGGCTCCCAGAACAGCCGCACCATCGGTTCCAGCGTGGTGAATCCGGTGTCACCGCCAGCCTGGTCGACGTGGCGGTAGCCGTCGGCCTGGTTGTGGAACAGCTCGAGGATCACGCCGAAAGTGCCGGCATCCGTCTTTTGCGTCCGGCCCCACCATCCGTGGTTGTACCATGTGTTGTCCGAGCCGTACGTCGACTTCAGATACACACTGCTCACCCCGTTTTCCTCCAGGCTCACCGACGGCGCTCCGGCCAGCGACCCCTTGCCGCCACCCGCCGGGTTTTTGCCCGCCGGGTTTTTCCCGCCGTACACAGCCGGCTCCGGCGCCAATGGCAGATCCAGAAACGGCGTCGCCAGAAAATTGATCACCCCGCCGGTCGTCTGCGGACCGTAACGCACCTGGCTCGACCCTTTCAGAATCTCCACGCCGCTCATCCGCCCTATCCGCGGCGTGTAGTACGCCGCCGGCGCCGAGTACGGCGCCGGCGCCATCATGATCCCGTCCTCCATGATCGTCACCTTCGAACTCCGCCCGCCATCCGCGCCGCGCAGCGATATGTTCGGGAAATTCCCATAGCCGTCCTCCTCGCGCACGTACACACCGGGCACCTGCTGCAGCACACGGTTCGGATTTGTGTACGTCTGCCGCGAAATCTGCTCGCCGCTCACTACCGCCGCCGACCCGGCAATCCGCGGAATTTCCGCCGCTTCCCCGATCACCGTCACGGGCGCCAAATCCCTCGTCACTTCACCAGGTGCGCCCGCCGGCGCCCCCGCTGCCTGCCCCCACGCCTGTCTCCAGGAGACACCACCTAATCCACTCAGCGCCAATCCGTAAGCACACCACCGAACCAAGCTGCGATTCCGGCCCGGGCGATTGTTCCATCGATTGTTCTCCATGTTTGGTTGGTATTAAGTCTCATTCCCGATGATCGGGAGGGCGAGAGTGTGGGAAGAGCGAGGGGTGAGGCAAGCAGAAAAATGCGACTGTGTCGCATTAGCATTTTGACACTCAAAGAATGCAGGATTGGGTGGGATGACGGGTGATGAATATCGAGGCGCAGATGAGCGGGATGGATGTGATGGGGGAGGGCGCCGGCGCCCGGGCGGCGGCGAAGCGGGGGTGTGGTGTGGAGCGGTGGCGATGCGGGAGGCGGGTGGTGTGGAGCGAGCGGCCGTCGATGGTGGCGGCGTGGGTGGCGGGGCTGGCGGGGATGTGTGTGGGGCTGGGGGTGTGGGGGTTGTGGCGGCCGGTCGAGCTGGCGGGAGTGGATTTTGGCGGTGATGGGCCGGTGGCGGAGCGGGTGGACGAGTGGATGCTGGTGGAGATGGCGGGAGAGCTGGAGGCATTCGAGGAAGGGGGCGAGCCGGTGGACGCGGCGGCTGCCGAACGGGATGAATGGCCGGAAATGGTGGAAGCGCTGAGCGTGGATGACGTGTTCGAGGTTTCGGCGGCGGAACCGGTGCTCGAGATGGTGCGCCAGGAGCGGGCCATGCCTGCGCCGGCGCCCGCCCGTCCGGCGGCGCCGGCGGCCACCGGGAGGCCGGCGACCCCGCGCGGCGGTTCGGCGAGCGGTTCAGCGACAGGCTCGGCCACGGGCGGATCGGAAGGCGCGGCGGGCGGCCGCGGTGGTGGAGGCGCGGCCGGCGGTGCTGGGCGGGCGGGATATTTCCCGACACCGCCATATCCCGCGGAGGCGCGCCGGCGTGGGCAGCAGGGTACCGTGCAACTGACGATCGTTTTCGCGGCGGACGGGCGGGTCACGAATGCCTCGGTGAGCCGCAGCAGCGGGTATTCGGAACTCGATCGCACAGCGGCACAGTGGGTGCGGCGGCATTGGCGCGCGGCCTCGAACCAGGTCGGCACGTTTCGCTTGCCGGTTCACTTCAAGCTGCGCTGAATGCCACCGCCACGCCGGCAGTCCCGCGCGGCCATCCTCACATGTTTCTCGGCAACATCGTCATCGATTTTTTCGTCAAGGGCGGCCCCGTCATGTACCCCATCCTGGCGGTGGCGGTGGTGGCGGTCTGCCTCGTCGTCGAACGCTTCTGCTGGTGGTCGGCCACCGCCCTGAAGCGTGCGCCCGCCGTGCTCGACTCGGTCTACGAAGCGCTGGAGGAAGGCGGGATGGACGAGGCGATCCGCCGCTCGGCGAACGCCGACGATCCGGTGGTGCGCATGGTGCATCACGGACTCAACCACCCGCACACATCCATGGAAGGCGCGCTCCAGGTCGCCTCCGGCCAGGAATTGCGCGCGGCCGGCCGTTTCCTCGGCGCTATGGACACGATCGTGACGCTCGGGCCTCTGCTCGGGCTGCTCGGCACCGTGACCGGGATCATGGGGTCGTTCACGTCCATCGGGTCGGCCGAACTCGCCGTGGAGAAAGTCACCGGCGGCATCGGCGAAGCCCTCATCGCCACCGCCGCCGGCCTGGGCATCGCCATCGTCACGCTCGTCCCCATGAATTATTTCCACAGCCGCCTGGCCTCGCTCCAGTTCGACCTCGAAGCCGCCGCCAACAACGTCCTCATCCTCGCCGGACGCCTTGGCCTGGCCGCGGGCGCCCCCGCCGCTCCCGAGCGCCGTTGATTCCCGTCCGCCGATGAAAATCCGCTCGCCTCTGCCCGTCCGGCGCACCCGGCTGGAAATCATCCCGCTCATCGACGTGATGTTCTTCCTGCTCGCCTCCTTCATGATGGTCAGCCTCACCATGACC
>CAZYHO010000122.1:0-11223 GCA_964647495.1 uncultured Akkermansia sp.
CCGCTGACGCGCCCGGAGGATCGCGTCCCACCCCGGAGCTTCGCTTTGATGTCTGAGTTCTGGAGCGGGCAATTTTAAGAACCGCATGGAAGCAGGCGTGTGGGTGGGGCGTGACCTCCGGGCACGCAAGCGGTTCCCGTGTCTGAGGTCATGGGGGATCGCCGATTCTCGGAAGACGCCCGCGACGTGGCCGGAAAAGCCCGGGCGGCCGCGGTTTCGGCGGGGGCTTCGGTGACGAAATTGTGACGGCGCACCATTGGCGGGGGCCGACCCGGAGGCGGATGGTTGCGCAAGAAGGATCACTGCCATGAACCGTCCCGCAGCCAGTCAGTCCTCCGGCCCCGCCGATTTATCCGAACTTCAGCCACTTCGGGAAATCGGCACGGAGGACAAGTCCCAGTACTGGGATTTCGATGACATTCGCCGCGCCTTGCGAGAGGCGCAGCGGCTGGGCATCGCTCCGGAGCGCCTCTTTCAGCGCGCCGGCGAAGAACAGCTCGCCCGCGCCGTCTGAGCCCGCGGCCGCTGCCCGCGGCCGCTATTGGTGCGGCTGCGGGTTGATGAGACGGAGGTGATCCACGCCGTGGTCGGTGAAGTGGTCCAGGTAGTGGTCTTCGAGGTCGCGAAGGCGCTCGCTCAGTTCGACCGGATCGAGATGCTGGCCGCCCTTGAGGCGGAGGTCGCGTTCAGCCAGGGCGCCGGCCAGCTCCCCCCAGAAGAAATCATCCTCGAACTCCTGGATTGATTTGGCGAAGACCGAATCGGTTTCGTATTCCTCGCGGAGCATGTACTGGCCGCGGGAGGCGTCGAATTCGGCGATGTCGCGGTGGCCGTCGCGCCAGCCGGCCTCGAAGACCTTGTCGGCGACGATCTGCATGGTGTCGAGGTCCTCGGCGCAATCCTTGTCCTGATTGGCCTCGGTGACGTACAGGGCGAGGCTGACCATGTGCATCAGGCCGCGGATTTCTTCGGAGGACAACTCGAGGGTCATGGATGGTGGGATATGGATAAACCGGAACGCACATATACCGCATGCCGCGGCGATGCCATGGGAATCCGTTGCCGGAGCCGTGGCGGGCGCGTATGGCTATGGCGTGCTGCTTTCGATCGTCATCCCGGCATTCAATGAAGAGGAGGAATTGCCCGCCTGCCTCGGAGCGGTGGCCGATGCGATGGCGGCGTGCGGGCTGGGGAGCGGAGAGGCGGAGGTCATCGTCTGCGACAACAATTCGAGCGATGCGACCGCGGAGGTGGCGCGGCGGGGCGGGGCGCAGGTGGTATTCGAGCCGGTGAACCAGATCGGCCGGGCGCGCAACGCGGGGGCCGGCGCGGCGCGGGGCGAGTGGCTTTTGTTTGTGGATGCGGATTCGCGGCTGGCGCCGGCCAACTTGAGCCGCGTGGTGGATCTGGCGCGGAGCGAGGCGCCGGTCGTTGGTGGCGGCAGTGTGATCGGCCTGGATGGTGTGCCGCGGTGGACGAGGGTGGCGGTGAGCGGGTGGAATATGTTTTCCGTGATGCGGCGCGCGGCGGCGGGATCCTTTGTATTTGCGCGGGCGGCGGCGCACCGCGCGGTGGGCGGATTCAGCCATGACCGGTTTGCGGCGGAGGAGCTGGACTACTCGCGGCGGCTGCGGCAGTGGGGGCGCCGGAGAGGATGGCGATTCGTGATTTTGCGCGGTCATCCGCATGTCAGCTCGGGGCGGAAGTTCCGCCACCGGCCGCCCTCGGAACTCATCCGCCTGCTCGGGAAACTGGCAGTGAGCTATCATAAGGTCATCCGTGACCGCCGGGCGCTCGATTATTTTTACGACGGCCGGCGCCGAGGCCGCGATTCGAGTTCGTGAAAATGAGTTAGAATTTGATGTTTGACATTCCGATTTCCGATTTATGGGTGGCAGTTCATGAACACACCCATATCCGCCGACGCCCTCCGCCGCGCCGCCTCGATCCGCGATCAAATCGATCAGCTCGAAGTGGCATACAAAGCCATCCTCACTGGTGAGAGCGCGCCGGTCCGGCGTGGCCGTCCGCCCGGCCGCCCGCCGGGCAAGCCCGGCCGTCCGCCCGGCCGCCCGCCCGGCAAGCCCGGCCGGAAGCCAGGACGGCCCGCCGCGGTTGCCGTGGTGGCGCCCGCCGCGGCCGCTCCCGCCGCGGTTGCCGCGCCGGCGCCCGCCAGCAAGAAAGGAAAGAAGAAGCGCAAGCTGAGCCCCGAAGCGCGGGCGCGCATTGTGGCGGCCGTGAAGGCACGCTGGGCGCGCGAGCGCGGCGAAGCCTGAGTTCGGCGGGAATTCCGTCGAATCCGAAAGTTTGGCAATGAGGGCAAGCGATGACGAATCGCTTGCCCTTGTCTGTCTTGCGTTTCAGTCTGGGTGCGTATGCGGACTCGACTGACGATATGTGCGGCCACGGCCGGGATGGCGGGCGTATGTCTGTGTGGGCGGGCCGGCGGGGCGGGAGAGGACGGGGAAGCCGGGTGGCTGGCGAGTTTCGGGCATGACCCGAGGATTGTGGTGCAACTGTTTGCGGGAGAGCCGGATATCGTGGACCCTGTGGCGTTTTGTTTCACCGCGGATGGCGCGTGCCTGATTGTGGAGATGCGCGATTATCCACTGGGGCTGGGTGACTCGAAGGAGCCTGGCGGGAGGGTGAGGCGGCTGCGGGACACGGACAGGGATGGCCGGGTGGATGAGTCGGTGGTGTTTGCGGACCGGTTGAGTTATCCGACCTCGATCACGCCATGGCGCGGTGGCGTGCTTGTGGCCGCGCCGCCGGATATCGTCTATCTCGAGGACGCGGACGGTGACGGGCGCGCGGAAGTGCGGCGCACGGTGGCCACCGGATTTCCGCTCGGGGTGACCGACAGCAATTTCAACGGCCTGCGATTCGGTCCGGATGGGCGGGTGCACGGTGTGAATGGCGGCAATGGCGGCTTGATTTCGACGCAGGCGGATCCGGGGACGCAGCCTGTTTCGCTCGGCAGGCATGATTTTGCGATTGATCCGGATGCCGGGCGGCTTGTGACCACCGTGGAGACCGGGGGCGGGTTCGGGCTGGCATTCGATGAATGGGGCCGTTCGTTTACGGCGCACAATCGCGATTTTCTGATGCAGCGCGTGGTGCCGCAGCGGTATCTGGATGGCATACCCGCGTCGCGATGGCTCGGGCCGTTCACGGTGTTCATTGCGAGGGACGGTTATGCGACGCGGCTTTATCCGATCGGGGACGCGCAGACGCGGGTCAACCATCCGGAGCAGGCCGGCCATTTTTCCTCGGGTTCATCGACGTTTTATTTCGGTGTATCGCCATTCGGGCCGGAATGGGAGACATCGATACTGACATGTGATCCGGCGGCGAACCTGGTGCACCGGGATGAACTGCGTTCGGCCGGGCCGGTTGCGGTGGCGGATCCGACGAATGCGGACGGCAGAGAGTTTCTGGCGAGCCGGGACGTTTCGTTCCGGCCGACGGCGCTGGAGCACGGGCCGGATGGAGCGGTGTGGCTGCTCGACATGCAGCGAGAGGTGATAGAACATCCCGATTACATACCGGCGGAAGTGCTGAAGAAGTCGAATCTGCGGGCGGGCGATGACAGGGGACGCATTTACCGGCTGCTGCCGAAGGGTGGACTGCCAGCGGCCGATCCGCCGCTCGCCGGGGCGTCACCTGAAACACTGGTCAAGGCGCTCGGGTCGCGCAGCCCATGGCGGCGGGAGACGGCGCACCGGCTGCTGGTCGAGACGAAGCCGGCCGGGGTGCGGTCCGAGCTGGAGGCGATGGTGGCCGATGAGTCGGCTCCGGTGGCGCAGGCGCGTGCGCTTTGGGTATTGCATGCCTGGAGCGGACTGAGCGACGCGATGTTGAAAAACGCGCTGAGGGTGGCATCGCCCGGCGTGCGATCGGCGGCGCTTGTGCTGGCCGAAGGGCGGGCGGCGGCAACGGTCGGGAGCGACGTGATCGCGGCGCTGGGTGACGTGGCGCCATCGGTGAGGATGCAGGCCGCGCTGAGTGCGGGCGCGATGCGGCTGCCGAATCGCGCCGCTCCATTGCTTGAGTTGTTGCGCCGCGATGCCTCGGAGCCGTGGCTGGTGAAGGCCGGACTGATCGGAATGGGGGAAGAGGCGCCGGCGGCGCTGGCGCTGGCGCTTGCCGATCCGGCTGCGCCGCTGGCCGATGCGGCTCTGGAACCATTGGCGCGGCTGGCGATTTCGTTTGGAAGGCCGCTGCCGGCGCTCGACATGGCCTTGCTCACTCCGGGATTGGCGGCCGGGCTGGCGGCCGGGGCGTCGCCGGTCGCGGAAAATGAAAAAGCGGATTGGGAGCGGCGGCTGGAGCGCTGGGCGCAGGCCGCTCCGGAATCGGTGCGACCGTCGCTTTTCGATCTTGCCGGCGCGCTGGGCGTGGAGGTTCCGGAGGCTCTGGCGTCGGAACTGGAACGCGCCGGCCGGATTGCCGGTGATCCGGCGCGGCCCGAAGCGGAGCGGATCAAGGCGGTGGTATTGCTGGCGCGCGGGCGGACGGCCGATCTGTTGCTGCCTTTGCTGGACGGCACGACATCGGCGGGTGTGCAGCAGGCGGTGGTGGCGGCGCTGCAGCGGCATCGCGACCCGGCGCTGGCCGATCGGTTGCTCGAGCGCTGGCCGATGATCAATCCGGCGGTGCGCCCGGCATTTGTGAGCCTGTTTGTGGACCGGCGGCCCTGGCATGGGGCGCTGATCGGGGCGATGGAGGAGGGGAGGATCACTTTTGGCGAGCTGAATCTGGATCTGGAGCAGCGCCGGGGGTTTATCAAGGATGGCGAGCCGGCCCTGCGTGAACGGGCGCTGAAGTTTTTCGATGACCACGAGTATTCGAACCGGCGGGCGGCGGTGGCCGATTTGCTGGCGCAACTGCCGCCGAAGGGAAACATGCGCGCGGGTTTCAGGCTGTACATGGATCGCTGCCAGATGTGCCATGCGCGCGGCACGCTCGGCAACGCCGTCGGCCCCGAACTGTTTGGCCTGAACCATCGCAGCACCGAAGATCTGCTCAGTCACATGGTGGATCCCAATATGGCGATTCACCCGAATTACGTGGCCTGCACGGTGGTGACAAAGTCAGGCGAGCGCCACACCGGATTGCTGCGCGATGAAAGCGAGGATTCGGTCTCGGTGCTGATGCCGCTGGGCATGCTGGCCACGGTGCCTCGCTCGCAGGTGGAAAGCGTGACCACCCTGAACCGGTCCCTCATGCCCGAAGGCCTCGAGTCCGGCCTGCTGCCGGAGGAAATAAAAGGGCTGATTGAGTTTTTGCAGAGCAGGGAGTGAGGGAGGGCTGATCTGACGGATCCGACGGATCCGACGGATCTGACTGATCTGAGAGGCCAGGAGTCAAGCATCGCGTGTCATCCAGCGAGGCAGGGTGGCGCCTGAGATGAGCAGGGTGATTTCGCCTTTGGGCGGGTGTTTCTGGAAATGGGTGAGGCAGGAGGTGGCCGGGGCGGTGAGATACTGCTGGAATTTTTTTGTCAGCTCGCGGGCGACGCAGATCAGGCGGTCCGGTTCGAGGGAAACGATGGTTTCGAGGGAGGCGGGGAGGCGGTGGGGTGACTCGAAGAAGAGGGAGGTTTCGGGGCGGGCGAGCGCCGCTTCGAGCGCGCGCCGTCGCTGGCCGGCTTTGACCGGGAGGAATCCGCCGAAATGAAACCCGGTGGTGGGCAGGCCGCTGCCGACGAGGGCGGTGACAGGCGCGGAAGGTCCCGGAATGACTTCGTAGGGAAGACCGGCTTTGCGGACTTCGTGGAGGAGGCGCTGGCCCGGGTCGCTGACGAGCGGCATTCCGGCGTCGGAGATGAGGGCGACGCTGCGTCCGGCGCGGAGGTCGGCGAGGAGTTGCGCGGATCGCCCGGCTTCGTTGTGTTCGTGCAGGCTGACGAGCGGTTTCCGGATGCCGTAGTGCTGGAGGAGCGGCAGCGAATGGCGTGTATCCTCGCAGGCGATCAGGTCGACGGTGGCGAGGATGCCGCGGGCGCGGAACGTGAGGTCGGCGAGATTGCCGATCGGGGTGCCGACGATGTACAAGGCGCCGGGAGTGGCCGGTTGGGGGACAGTGTCCATGCGGCCGCGGTGTGGCGGGCGCTAGAAACCACCGCGGCGGCGGTTGCCGAGGATATCGCGGCCCGTGGCGACGCCGGTCTGGCCCGGGATGCCTTCGGAAATGCGTGTGACGAGATCGCGGGCGGCCTCGGCGGCGGCCTCGTTGAGCGCCTGGCGTTCGGTGAGCTGGAAGTTCTCGTCGAGGAAGATATGGGACGAACCGCGGGCGCGGCCGTCGGCGAGCACCTCGCGGGTGCGGGCATCCTCCAGGCTGAAATCGACGTAGACCTCAAACTCCATTTCGCGTGTGCGCAGGGTGTTGAAGCGGGCGCTGCGCAGCGGGCGGCGCCGGATTTCCACGAGTGTTCCTTTGAGGACGGCATCGGCGCTCGCGCTGCTGGCCACCGAATAACTGCCGTCGTTCTGGAGGCGCTTGACGACTTCGTTGGTGACAAGGACGGACGAGCGGGGCTCGAGCGTCAAGTTCTTGAATGTGGGAACTGCGATGGAGCTGACACTGGCGAGGCGGGCCGGTTTGACCGGACCGACAGTGTATCCGGCGCAGCCCGCCAGGAGCAGGGCGGGAGCGGCGAGCGAGGCGAACGAGCGGAGAATGGATCTGAACAGCGGCATGGGTGGAGTTGAAGGGGCGCGCCGTCCGATGGCAAGATGAATTTGAGCCGCCCTCGGCGCGCCGGCGAGTGGAGTGGGCTCAGGGAGCGTCCGGATCGTCGGTGTCCGGTGTATCTTCCGGTGGCGCCGGTTCGGGGAGAGCAGGAACGGGGATGATCGGCGGCGGCGGGAGCAGCAAGTCCTCGTTCATGGGATTGTCGGTGGCCGGGAACGGCAGATCCGGTTCCTCGATGGGCGTGTAGGGGATCGTGTCGTCGACGCGCATGCTCGGCCGGCGGAGGCGCTCCGGCGGTGGTGGAGGGCCGAAGTAGTCGGGGCGGCTGGTGGTGTCCGATCTGGCCGGCACAGCGAGGTCGGTGCTGGCGACGTTGAGGCCGGCCATCGAGTCGAGGAGTTTTGGATCGCGGGCGGAGAGTTGGGTGAGGCGTTCCTGGGCGTCGGCGAAGACCGAGGATGACGGTGATTTGAGGGCCTCGCTGTAATAAATGGCGGCCGCTTTCAACTGGCCTTTCTTTTCGTAGAACTGGCCGGTTTTGAAGGCTCTGCCGGCTTCGGCCTCGGAGATTTCGATCAGTTTATCCTGGGACGCGAGAACTTCCGGATCGTCTCCGAAGAGCAGGTGGGCGGCCTCGAAGGCTTCGCGCGCGGCGGTGAGGTTGACGGTATCGCGGCTTTTCTGGGCGACGGCGAAATTCACGTTGCCGATGCGCACGGCGGCGGTGGTGGCTTCCGGGCTTTCGGGATACGTATCGACGACCTTCTGGAACGAGAGGGTGGATTTTTCGCTGTCACCGAGGTCATTGCGTTCGGCGTAAAGTTCGGCGATGGCGAACTGGGCCTTGGGGGCGTAGATGCTGCGTGTGCCGTTCTTGATGATCTTCTCGTACATTTCGACGAGGTCGTCGGTGGTGCGCTTGCCGAAGCCGAGCAGGCCTCCCGGGTTGGCTCTCAGGTCATTGGCGATGGAGAACTGGCTTTGGAGGGCGGTGGCGTACTCGGGGCTCTGCGGGTGTTTTTCGATGAGCGTCTGGTAGGCATCGAAGGCCTTTTGCCTTTTGCCTTCGCGTTCGAGGATCTGGGCGGACCGGAAGCGGGCGGTGGCGGCCGTCCTGGTGAACGGGAACTCGCTGGCGAGTTTGTCGTACGCCTTTGCGGCGGAGGCGCCGCGGCCTTGGTTTTCCGTGGCGCTGATCTGGGCGAAGCGGGCGGCGGCGCGGTTTTCCTGGTCGGCGAGCTGGGCCGCTCCCGGCGGCGCGTCAGCCTCTTTGCGTCCGAATCCGAAGAGCTTCGGCGCCGCATCGGCGTGTGGAGCGAGCGCTGCGGCCAGCGCCAGCGCGGCAACGCCCAAGGGTTTGAAGAAGCGGGCAGTCATGACAGCGGCAAAACTAGGGCCGGGAGGGGCTGTGTCAAAAGCTAAAGGCAAGGGGGCGGGATTCCGGGATTCCGGGGTTGGGGTCGATTCGAGATTCGAGATTTGAGATTTGAGATTTCCGGGGCAGAAGGTGGGGGATGACGCGACTGGATTTTCTGCGGGCACTGGCGGCCGGGGGCGGCGGGATGGTGGTGGCCGGCGGGGTGCGGGCGGAGGAGGACAAGTGGGCGAAAGAGGTGGCGGCGGTGGAGGAGCGGCTGGCCCGCCAGTGGCGCGAGCCGGGTGGCGTGGTGTTTGCGGGGAGTTCGAGTGTCCGCCTGTGGAAACTGGACCGGCATTTTCCGGAAATGGGCGCGTTGAACGCGGGATTCGGCGGATCGACGCTGGCCGACTGCGAGCGATACGCGCGGCGGCTGGTGTACGCGTGGCGTCCGCGGGTGGTTCTGCTGTACGCCGGCGACAACGATGTGGCGAACGGGCTGACGCCCGATCAGGTCGCGAGCGACTTCCTGAGTTATGCCACGGCGCTGCATGGCGCCCTGCCGGAGTGCCGGCTGGCGTACCTCTCGATCAAGCCGAGCCCGCTGCGGTGGCGCCTCTGGCCGCACGCGGCGGAGGCGAATTCGCGCATCCGCGCCTTGTGCGAAGCAGTGGGCGGGTCGCGGCTGGTCTTCGTGGACGTGGCTACGCCGCTCCTGGGACCCAACGGGCAGCCGGACCAGAAGTACTTTCTCGACGACCGGCTGCACCTGAACGAAGCAGGGTACGAGAAATGGCGGGCGGTGGTGGATGAGCTTATGGGAAGATAGGCACGCACCCTTGACGAAGGCGTGATTTCCCGCCACATCGGCTGGCATGAGTGATGACGATCACGGCGCGTGCGATGAGGTGGACGGGTGTTCCGGGGAGGGCGGGGCGTCCTGGAATCTCGACAAGGATCCTTCGGCGGAGGAGGTATTCGGGCCGCGGGCGCCTGCGGCGCCGCTGGCGCTGCGAGCGGGGCCGGTGGAATTGCAGTTCGATCCGGAGTGGGGGATTTTGAGGAGGTTTGTGGTGGGTGGCCGGGAAGTGCTGCGCGCGATCTATCCGGCGGTGAGGTCGTCGAAGTGGAAGACGGCCGTGCCGCGGCTGAGCGCGCTGGAGGTTGAGTCCGGTGACGACTCATTCCGGCTCACGTTTTCCTGCGAGCATGTGGACGCGGAGAACGGGGTCGATTTCGCGTGGCGCGGGGACGTGGCCGGCGCGGCGGACGGGACGGTGAGTTATCAATTTGAAGGCGCGGCGCGGGCGGCGATGGAAACGAACCGGACCGGATTGTGCGTGTTGCATCCGGTTCTGCCGACCGCGGGGCGGGCGGTGCGGGTGACGCATGTGGACGGCTCGGTGGAGGACGCGGAATTTCCGGCACTGATCTCGCCGCACCAGCCGTTTTTCGATGTGGCAGCGCTGACGCATGAGGTGTGGCCCGGGCTGCGGGCGCGAGTCGGGTTCGAAGGCGATGTTTTCGAGACCGAGGACCAGCGCAACTGGACCGACGCCTCCTTCAAGACGTATGGCGGCGCCCTGTCCACGCCGCTGCCGCTGCGGTTTCCCGCGGGCCATGCGGTGCGGCAGAAAGTGACGTTCTCGCTGCTCAAGGAAATGGGGGTGGTGATTCCGCGGCGGCCGGACCGGCAGCCGGTCCGCGTCGCGCTGCCGTCGCACGGGACGACGCGGTTGCCGAGCATCGGCCCGCGCTTCGCGCCGGAGGCGGGCGAGCCGGAGGACGATCTGGTGGCGCTGTGGCGAAACCTGGCGCCCGGCCATCTGATGGTCGACGCGGACCTGACGGCGTCTGATTGGCGCCACAAGCTGGCACTCGGGCGCGCGTGGGCGGCGGCCATCGGGGCGCCGGTTCTGCTGCGGGTGATCTTCACGCCCAACCATCAGCCGGCGCTGGCCGAACTTGCCGGCGCCTTCGAGGAGGAGGATGGCGATCTGCTCGCCGTGTGCGCGGTCTGCGCCGGCGAACCGTGCCCGGGCGCGGTCACCATGGGATTGGTGGCGCGGGCTTTCACGCGCACCGGACGGCATGTGCCGATCGCAGCCGCGCCCGCGGACAATTTTGCCGACATGAACCGGTTCCGCCCGTCACCCGCCTGGTGGGCGGCGCCGCCGATGTGCCCGCAGGTGCACACGTTCGACCACGTCTCGCTCATGGAGAACATCGAGGCGCAGCCCGCGCTGCTGGCCACCGTCCGGTCGTTCAACCCGCATCCGCTGCTGGTCGGTCCGGTGGCGCTGCTCCGGCGCCGTGTGGCCGATCCGAGGCAGGCGTCGTATTTCGCCGCGGCGTGGACGGCCGGCAGCCTGGCGGCGGTTCTTCCGTCGGGGGTGGCCGCCGCGGTCACGTATCATGAACACGCCGGACCGATGGGGATTCCGGATACTCCCTGCCAAAACGTGTTTGAAGGTCTGGCCGGCGCGACATTGACCGGGCCGACACGCGTCAACGATCCGGCGTCGGTCGCGGCGCTGACGGTTTTCGATGCCGGTGACGAGCGCCGGGTGCTCCTGGCAAACCTGACGCGCCGTTCGGTCGTGATCGCGTTCGATGACGATGACGATGACGGCGGCGGCGGCGGCGGCGAGGAGATCGAGGTGGGGCCGTACGTGGTCGCCTGGGTGGAAGGCTGAGGGCAGAGCGGCGCTCCCGAGGCAAAGCCGGCGCAAACCGGGCCCTCACCGTCGATCGCGTGAGGGCTCAGTAGCCGCGGTAGTAGCGGCTATCGCGGTAGGCTTGCTCGCTCGGGTAGTAGCGGCCGTTCCGGTAATATCCTTCATTGCGCTTGTCCTGGGCATCGCCCACGAGCGCCCCGCCGACCGCGCCGACAGCCCCCCCGATGGCAGCGCCCTCAAGGCCGCGGCCACTCTGGTGGCCAACGATACCGCCGACCGCCGCACCGCCGAGGCCGCCGAGGACAGCGCCGGTCTGTGAATTCGGACCGCCACAGGAAACGAGCATTGCCGTTGCGGCTGCCGCGAGCAGAGTTTTGATGGAATGTGTCATGCGTGTATGGAGTGATGGGTGTGTGTTCAAAGATGGCCCCTGGAGACGGATCAGGCAAAGTGAATATTCAATAGAAGTCGATGACATTTTGCCCGGGC
>CAZYHO010000123.1:0-11185 GCA_964647495.1 uncultured Akkermansia sp.
ACCATGAACCATGAACCATGAACCATGAACCGTGCACCGTGCACCATGAACCGCTGCCCCGTGAACCGCTGCACCAAACCCTAAGAGAGAACCGGGTGCCGGCGTTTGCGGATTTCGTCGCCTGGCGGGCCGTTTTCTTTTTCCTTCTGGACGGATGCTCTGCTCATGGCTTACACTTTATGAAATTTTTCTGATCCGCCCCTTTCACCCCGTCAATGTGCAGGGTCAGCGGTGGTTTTTGTTTGCCGCCCGGCAAATCAAGCCTACCCGTTGCGCCCTGTCCGCCACCAATCACCCATACACTTCTTGAAGAATCCGGCATCGATCCTGATGGTTTGCCTGGCAGGCTTGGCTCTGGTCACGGCGGACACCGCCCGGGCCCAGGGCCGCAATTTGGCGGGCCTCTACAATAACGCGCAGCGCGCCTTGCAGAACGGAGACTACGCAAAGGCGATCGGCGGCTTCCAGAACTACCTGGACATCGCCAAGGACTCGAAAGATACTGTGGTTCTGAACACTCTGGACGCCGTCTACTACGGTCTGGGCTCGGCCTATTTCAACGACAAGCAGTGGAACGAGGCTGCCCAGCATCTCGGCGAACTGATCAAACGCTTCCCGAATTCCCGCCTCGTCCCGGAGGTCCAGTTTTTCCTCGCCCAGGCGCTCTATTTCAAAGGCGACACCGCCAAGGCCATGGACGGGTTCAAGCTCGCGGAAAAGACCGCGCGTTTCCGCGATGACAGCCTGCTCTTCCAGGCCGAAGCCCTGCGCAAGGCGGGCCAACCGAGCGAGGCCGCCGAACCCCTTGGACGCCTCCTCGAAGGCGGGGGCATCCGGTCGATCAATTCCGCCCGTGCCGCGCTGCAACTGGCCGTCCTCTCGGCCGAACAACAGAACGCCGCCAAGGCGATCGACCTGCTCACCAAACTCTCCGGCAACCTGCGCTTCCTCCCGAACGTCGCCAGCTTCAACCAGGCCATCATCGTCATCGGGGACGCCCTGCTCAACAACAACAAGCAGGAAGAAGCCCTCGCCGTCTACCGCCTCCTCCAGAACAAGGAATCCGTCCTCACCCTCCAGGACCGCCAGATCGACCAGCTCTCGAAACTCGTCGCCGCCCGCCGCCGCCAGGCACAAACCGCCCCGGATCGCGCCGGCGAAGCGCTCGCCGACGCCACCCGCTTCGAAACCATGCTCGCCGAAATCCGGCGCAGCCGCGAGGAGTTCAACACCGCGCCCGATACCCTGCCCGCCATCCTGCTGCGCCTCGGCAAGGCCTACTACGACTCCGGCCTGAAATGGGAATCGATCGCCGCGTACGACGAACTCCTCCTCCGCTACCCGGAAGGCCCGGACCGCGAAACCGCCGTCTACGCCCTGATGGTCGCATACGCCGACGTCAAGCAGTACGCCAAATCACAGCAGATGGGCGACAAGTTCCTTGCCGATTTCCCGCAGAGCGACCGGCTCGAGGAAATCAGCTACCTGCGCGCCGTGACGGCCCTCGACGGCGATGACCCGGAAAAAGCCGTCGAGCTGCTCGCCGAACTCCTCAAGGCCCGTCCGGACACCCAGTACAAGGAGGAAGTCGCCTATCTCATCGCCAACGCCCGCTTCGACATGGGGTTTTACCCCGAGGCCCGCGCCGATTACGAGTCCTTCCTCACCACGTTTCCGCAAAGCAGCATGGGGACCGAGGTCTCCTACCGCAAAGCGCTTTGCCTCGTCTTCGACGGCAAATACAGGGAGGCCATCGACGAGATCCAGCAATGGGTGCTGGCCAATCCGGACAGCCAGTTCGTCACCGACGCCCGCTACCGGCTCATGATCTGCTGGTTCGCCGCGGCCGTGAATGACAAAACCGGCGAGGCCTACAAAAAAGTCATCCAGCTCACCGAGCAGTTCGAAAACGAAAACCCCGACAGCCGGCAGCTCGCCGATGTGCTCGCCCTCCGCGGTGACGCCTACGCCGGCCTCTCCGATCTCCCCGGACAGCCGAAACAGGACGAAAAAGCCGCCGAAACCTACCTCGCCGGCTTCAAAGCCGCGCGCAACGAGGAATCCCAGATGTACAACCTGTTCGAGGCCATCAAATTGTGGCAGAAGAACAGCCAGTGGGAGAAGGTGAACACCACCCTCACCGATTTCATCAAACGCGAACCGGATCACCCCAGTGCCGCCACCGCCAAATACTGGATCGGCCGGTCGCTCTCCCGTCAGCGCCTCGACGAAGAAGCCAAAAAATTCTACGCCTCTGAAATCAAGGCGTACATGACCCAGCCCCGCAAGGACGGCGTCGAAATGATGATCAACGAGCTGGTCCGCCTGCTTGCCAAACGCAAAAAATCCGCCGCCGCCGCCGCGCTTCCAGCCCCGGGCGACGAAACGCAGGCCGCCGCACCGGCCCCGGCCCCACAGCCGGTCGTCCCGGCCGAGGAGGAACTCGAAACCCTGATCGGCGGCGACGAGGTCATGGGAAACCGCACCTCCACCGCGCGCCTCTTTCTCGCCAGGGCCCTGCTCGCCCAGGCCCGCAACGACCCGCAAACGCGCGACAGGTACTACAACCAGCTCGGCGAGTTCGAACCCAGCGAACTGAGCGCCTACCTCCTCGGCCAGCTGGCGGAGTATTTCCTCGGCAAGGCGAACGCGGCGCGCCAGCTCGGCGATGAACTCACCGAAAACGAGGAACTCTCCCGCGCCGACAGATTCTCCAAGGAACTGCTTTCCAGCTACCCCAAGAGCGAGTTCATCGAGCTGGGATACGTCTCGCAAGGGGATGTCGCCTACGCGCGCGGCAACCACCAGGCGGCGTACCAGTGGTTCAAGGATGCCATCGACGTCGCCGGCGCCACCGCCCGCATGCGCGAGGCCGTCTTCGGCCAGGCCAAAACCCTGCTCGCCCTGGAAAAGTACGGCGAAGCCAAGTCCCTCTTCGAACAAGTCGCCTCCACCCGCGAGTGGCGCGGCGAGTTGACACCGGAATCGATCTTCAATCTCGGAGAGATCGAGTTCCGCCAGCGCCGTTTCCGGGAAGCCATCGCCAATTACCAGCGGGTCTACGCGGGTTACGCCAAATACACCGACGTGTGCGGCCGCGCTTACCTCAAGTCGGCCGAGGCGTTCAACGAACTCGGCATGCGCAAGGAGGCGGTCGATTCACTGCGGGAGTTGCTGCGCAACGAAAAAATCCCGCAACGCCATCGCGACGCCGCCCGCGCACAAATGAGATCCTGGGGAGCCGAATAGAAGACCGCGGACAACATGATGCCTCGTATCACCATTCCCTGCATCGCGGCCGCGCTCGCCATCGCCGCCGCAGTCCACGGCCAGATCACCGTCACGCTCCGCGATGGCACCACGGTGCGCGCCACATCGCTCACCGCCCAAGGCACCCGCCTCAGCTTTTCGCCGGAAGGCGGCGGCGCGGCCCGCGTCGTCGAGGCCTCCACCGTGGAACGCGTGGACATGCAGCAGCCGCAGGTGCTCACCGACTTCCACGCGGCGTTCGCCGCGGGCGACAGCACCCGCACCCTCCAGGCAATGGGCCGGCTGCGCGTCGACCTCGAACCGCTCAAGAAAATCCCGGGCGGGCGCGACTGGTGGCTGGAGAGCGAGTTTCTTCGCGCCCACGTCCTCCTTTCACAGCGCCGCATCAAGGACATGGAGGACGCCATGAAGGAAATCGCGGCCGACAGCACCGACCCGGTCGCCCAGCGCCATGCCCAGGTCTTCCTCGCGCACGCCATCGGCCTCGCCGGTGACCCGCGCAAAGCGCTCGACCAGCTCCGCCAGATCATCGTCAGCGCGCGCGACCCGGAAACACTCGCCGATGCCTGGCTCTTCACCGGCATCCACCGCGCCGCCGTCAACGAACAACAGGACGCGCTCGTCGCCTTTCTCCGCGTGCCTGTCTTTTACCCGGCCCTGCAAGTCCCCCTGGCCGCCGCCCGCCTCGGCGCCGCCCGCTGCCTGGTCGCCCTCGAAGACCTCACCGCCGCCAGACGCATCCTCAAGGAACTCACCGCCGCCGAGCCGAACAGCCTCGTCGGCGTCGAGGGCAAAAAACTCCTTTCCCAGGTCGAAAAAGATCTCGGGATCGCCTCAACCGCCACAGACGCATCACAATGACCCAGAACAGCCTGCTGCTCACCATCACCAAACGCCTCGCCCTCATCGCCGCCGGAACATTCCTGCTCGTCGTCTTCGCCATCCCGGCTCTCGCTCAAGCCGCGGGCGCGGCGGCCGCAGACGAGCCCATCGTCCACAAGAAGACAGTCATGGATTATTTCCATGAAGGCGGCTGGGTGATGTACCCGCTGCTGATCTGCTCCATCGGCACCGTCTACCTCTTCTGGGAAGGACTGAACCGCACCGCGGTCAAGAAAATGGCGCCCCCCGTCCACGAAGAACAGGTCAAGAGCCTCTTCCGCGCGGGCGACTACATCGGCGCCTACGACTATTGCAAAAACAACCCGTCCCCGCTCACCAACACCCTGCGCGTCGGGCTCAGCATGCTCGGCGAAGGCAAGGTGCTGACCGAGGAAGGCATGTTCCAGCAGTTGAACAAGGAGCAGTCGATCATCTCCACCTTCCTCAGCTACCTCTCCGTCCTCGGGGTCACCACGCCGATGATCGGTCTGACCGGCACCGTCACCGGAATGATGCGCGCATTCAGCCAGCTCGGCACGGAAGGCCTCGGTGACCCCTCGAAACTCGCCGCGGCGATCGGGGAAGTACTCGTGGCCACCCTTTCGGGTCTCTCCATCGCGGTGCCGGCATTCATGGCGTTCTACTTCCTGCGCGCGCGCATGGTCAACGGCATCCACCACGTCCAGGACATCATCAACGACCTCTTCCGCAAAATGCCCTGGGACGCTCTTCAGGGGGCCCACATCGGAGACGAGGAACTGTACGCCGCCCTGCCCGCCTGGTCGACCGACCAGGCCCCGGCCACAACGCTCTGATCCATTCGCCGCGAGGCTCCGGCAGGCCGCCCTCTCCCCTCCCCGGCCGCCCTCCCGAGTCCCGCTCTCCAACCTTCATCCCACACCCCATAGCATCCCATGGCCGGCGGCGGTGGCAGTATAGAATCGGGCGAACCTGAATTTCAGATCGCCCCCATGATCGACGTGCTCCTCGTGCTGCTGATCTTCTTCATCAGCATCACGTCGATGGAAGTCCTGCGCATCGACCAGGACATCACCCTGCCGGTGGCCGAGGACGCCATCCGCGCCCAGAAAGAACGCGGCGAGGTCATTCTCAACGTCCGCTACAACGCCCAAACACGCAAAGCCCGCTTCAACATCAACGCCGACCAGCGGCCGATCGAAGACACCGAAACACTCGTCACCGAACTCACCAAGGCGGTCGCCGTCGCCCAGTCGTCGATCAAAGCCGGCTGGAATCCGCATGTGCGCATGGTCATCCGCGCCGACAAGCACACCCCCTCGCACGAAATCTCCCGCGCCATGGACGCCGGCGCCTCCGCCGGCATCTCCGACATCGCCTTTTCCGCCGCCAGCCGCGAAGACAATTAGAACACCATGAGATCCGTCATCGACGAAGAGCCGCCGCATCTCGGCTTTCAGATCGCCCCCATGATCGACGTGGTCTTCGTGATCATGCTCTTCTTCATGGTCATGGCCGGCGCCATCAAGGTCGAAAACCACCTCATCAGCAACCTGCCGGGCGAAGCCGAAAGCGACAGCGTCGAGTTCGTCGACGAAACCATCATCAACATCTCCGAGGACGGCGAAATCGCCCTCAACGACGAACCGATGGACACGCCTGTCTCCAAATCCATGCCCAACCTCAAGGGCAGCCTGATGCGGCTCAAACAAAACGCAGTCAACTCGGGCAACCAGATGCTCGTCACGATCATCAGCGAACCACAGGCGCCCTATGACCGCGTGGTCGACGCCCTCAACGCCCTCTCCGCAGCCAGGATCACCAATGTGACGTTTACCGTGTCAGCAGAGGAATAGGCCGCGGACGCCGGACGCGGCCATGACCGGCCTAAGCCACCGGCTCCCGGCTTCGTTCAAACATCGTCCCATTCACGCCATGTCCCACGATCCTCCCCTCCCCGGTCACTCTCACGGGTTCGAAGAACCCATCCATCTCTCCACGGGCCTGCCCCGCCCCAGGCTCAGCGGATGGCGCCTCATGGTCACCATCGGCTTCCACGTCGCCCTGCTCGTCATCGGCGCCATTTGGGTCATCTCCAGGACCGTGCTCCCGTCCAAGGAAGACCGCGGCCTGGTTTTCACCACCGAACGCCCCAGCCATTCCGCCGATGGCACAAAAGGCGAACACGCCGCCAAACTCGCGCGCCGCCAGGCATCCTCGGGCGCCATGCCGAATACCAGGCGCATCACCTCGTCCCTCAGCAACGCCATCTCCATCCCCTCCATACCGGCTACCTCGATCGTTGACTTCCAGCCGGGCGTCATGGGCGGCGGCATGAGTGTCGGCACAGGCTTGATCGGCATCGGCCCCGGCGGCGGCGGCCCGATGGGCAGGGGAACCGGCGGTGGCCGTATCAAATTCTTCGGCTTCGAAGCCGAAGGCGATGGCATCATCCTCGTCATCGATACCTCCGGATCCATGCACAACGCCGTCGGTGGCCAGGCCGGCATCGCCACACTCCGCTCGGAAATCAATCGCACCATCGACGCCCTCCCCCTCGGCGCCCTCTTCAATATCATCTGCTTCGCCCGCGACGCCGATGCCGCCTTCCACGACAGCGTCATCGCCACGCGCGAAACCAAGGCCGCCGCCCGCAAATTCATCGAAGGGTATTACGGCGCCGGCGGCTTCCGCCCCACCCGCACCGAAACACTGCGCCAGGCAAACGAGAGGCTCGATGTCCCCGTCGCCCGCCTCGACGACATCCCGTTCACCCCGCTCACCGTCGACTCCGTCAAGGGACTCGAAGGCACCAGCGGCAGCTCACGCATGGACCTCGCCCTCGTCGCCGCCATGGAACGCGGCGCCAGCACCATCTTCCTCCTCTCCGATGGCCAGCCGTCCGTCTACCGCCAGGATCGCACCCTCAGCCAGGACGACATCATCAAGGTCATCGCCGACCACCACAAACGCCTCTACAGAAGCAACAAACCGCTCGTCATCCACACCATCTACACCAATGCCGACCGCCGCGAGGAGGCCTTCATGCAGGAAATCGCCCGCCGGTTCAAGGGCAAACACAAGGACGTCCAGTTGAATTGAGAACATATCAACATATCACGATATGTTGATTTATTCTTTTGCAGCCGCCCGGATCCCGGCTACGGTGCCCGCCAGGCATGAGCTGGACAGATGATGTGACGGCCGGGTTGACCCGCTCCCTCGAGAACCGGATTCTGGTTCTCGATGGGGCGATGGGGACGACGATCCGCGAATACGGCCTGGGGGAGGCGGAGGCCCGCGGCGAGCGTTTTGCCGGAAACGAGAAAGATCTTCTGAACAACGGGGACATCCTGTCGATCACGCGCCCGGACGTGATCGGGGACATCCACCGGCGGTTTTTCGAGGCGGGGGCGGACATCTGCGAGACGAATACGTTCTCGGCGACGACGCTGGCGCAGAGCGAGTTTTTCGTGGAGGATCCGCGCGAGAAAGGCACGGGGCGCAAGGATCCGGCGTTTTTCCAGCGGGTGCTGGAGAATCCATTTCTTCAGGATCTGGCGTGGGAGATGAATGTGCAATCCGCGCGCCTGTGCCGCGAGTGGGCGGACAAGGTCGGCGATTCAAGCGGCCGGCGACGCTACGTCGCCGGAGCGGTCGGCCCGCTCACGGTTTCGCTCAGCAACTCGCCGGACGTCAACGACCCGGGCTTCCGCGTCGTCACGTTCGACCAGGTGGTGGCGGCCTACCGCCACCAGATTCAGGCGCTGCTCGAGGGCGGCTGCGACCTGCTGATGATCGAGACGATTTTCGATTCACTGAACGCCAAGGCGGCGCTCGTGGCGGCGCAGGAGGTGTTCGCCGAGACGGGTGCGGCGCGGCCGCTGATCGTTTCCGCCGCGGTCGGCCTCGGCGGGGAAACCATGATTTCCGCCCAGACCGGCGAAGCCTTCTGGAATGCCGTCGCTCACGCCCGCCCTCTCGCCGTCGGGCTGAATTGCTCGCTCGGCCCGGACAAAATGAAGCCGTTCCTCGAAGATCTGGCCGCCAAGGCAGGATGCTTCGTCTCGGCCTACCCGAATGCCGGCCTGCCCAACCCGCTCTCCCCCACCGGCTTCGACGAAACCCCCGCGGACATGGGCCGATGGCTGGGCGATTTCGCGGCCGCCTCGCTGCTCAATCTGGCCGGCGGCTGCTGCGGCAACACCCCGGAGCATGTGGCCGCCATCTCCCGCGCCGTGGAACATCACGCCCCGCGCCGCATCCCGGAAATCCCGCCCGCCCTGCGCCTGAGCGGCTCCCAGCCGTACAACCACGACGCCAACAAACGCTTCCTCATGATCGGCGAGCGCACCAACGTCGCCGGATCACCGCAGTTCGCCAAACTCGTCCGCGCCGGAAAACTCGAGGACGCCGTGGCCGTCGCCCGCCAGCAGGTCGAGAACGGCGCCAATGTCATCGACATCTGCTTCGACGACGGACTCATCGACGGCAAGGCCATGATGCGCCGGTTCCTCGATCTCGTCGCCTCCGAACCCGAGGTGGCCCGCGTCCCGATCATGGTCGATTCCTCGAAATGGGAAATCCTCGAAGAGGGCCTCAAACACCTCCAGGGAAAGGGCATCGTGAACTCGATCTCCATGAAGGAAGGCGAGGATGCTTTTCGCGCCCAGGCCCGCACCATCAGGAAATACGGCGCCGCCGCCGTCGTCATGGCGTTCGACGAAAACGGCCAGGCCGCCTCCTGCGACGATAAAATCCGCATCTGCGCCCGCGCTTACCACATCCTCGTCCACGAAATCGGCTTCGATCCCGACGACATCATCTTCGACCCTAACATCCTCACCGTCGCCACAGGCATCGAGGAACACAACAACTACGCCGTCGACTTCATCGAGGCGACTCGCTGGATCAAGGCGAACCTCCCCGGAGCCAAGGTCAGCGGCGGAGTCTCCAACATCTCCTTCTCTTTCCGCGGAAACAACGTGGTCCGCGAGGCCATGCACGCCGCCTTTCTTTACCACGCCGGATTGGCAGGCATGGACATGGGCATCGTCAACGCCGGCATGCTCGAAGTTTACGACGAAATCCCGAAAGATCTCCTCGAACACGTCGAGGACGTCCTCCTCAACCGCCGGCCCGACGCCACCGAACGCCTCCTCCAATTCGCCGAACGCTTCAAAGGCCAGGACGGCAAAAAAATCGAAGAAGACCTCTCCTGGCGCGCCGGACCGGTCGAAAAACGCCTCGAACACGCCCTCCTCAAGGGCATCGACAAATTCGTCGATGAGGACACCGAAGAGGCCCGCCTGAAATACGGCCGCCCGCTCCGCGTCATCGAAGGCCCGCTCATGGATGGCATGAGCGTCGTGGGCGACCTGTTCGGCGCCGGCAAAATGTTCCTGCCCCAGGTCGTGAAATCCGCCCGCGTCATGAAAAAAGCGGTCGCCCATCTCACCCCGTTCATGGAGGCCGAACGGAACGAATTCCTCGCCGGTGACATCGCCGAACTCAAGGCCGCCCGGCCGGATCTCGACGACGAGGAGGCCCTCCGCCTCGCCGAACGCCGCCGATCCGCCGGACGCTTCCTCATCGCCACCGTCAAGGGCGACGTCCATGACATCGGCAAAAACATCGTCGGCGTCGTCCTCGCCTGCAACGGCTACGAAGTCACAGACCTCGGAGTCATGGTGCCCTGCGACAAAATCCTCGACAAGGCCATCGAAATCGGCGCCGATGTCGTCGGCCTCAGCGGGCTGATCACGCCATCACTCGACGAGATGGCCCACGTCGCCCGCGAGATGGAAAAACGCGGCTTCGGCCGGCGCAATGTCCCGCTCCTCATCGGCGGCGCCACCACCAGCGCCACCCATACCGCCATCAAAATCGCCCCGCATTACTCGGGTCCGGTCGTCCATGTCCTCGACGCCTCCCGCTCGGTGCCGGTCACCACCTCCCTGCTTTCCGACCAAAAAGACACCTTCATCGCCGAAAACGCCGCCAAACAAACCCGCCTGCGCGATCAGTTCGCCCAAGGCCCCGCGAAAGACGTCATCCCGCTCGCCGAGGCGCGCGCCAACTCCGTCCGCACCGAGTGGGCAAGCTACCGCCCCGCCGTGCCCGCTTTCCTCGGCACCCGCATCATCCCCGGCCAGTCGCTCCGCGAACTGGTCACTTACTTCGACTGGACGCCGTTCTTCCACTCCTGGGAACTCCGCGGCGTCTGGAAAGCCGACGAACAACGGTTCCAGTCGTCCAACCCCGACGTCGTCACCGAAGCCCACAAGCTCCACGCCGACGCCCTCGCCTTGCTCGAACGCCTCATCGCCGACCCGCGCCTCGTCGCCCGCGGCGTCTACGGCTTCTTCCCCGCCAATGCCACAGGTGAAGGTGATGACATCGAGGTCTACACCGACGAGTCCCGCACCACCGTCCGCGCCGTGCTCCACACCCTCCGCCAGCAAGTCCGGAAAGACGGCGGTCGCCCCAACGAGGCCCTCAGCGATTACGTCGCCCCACGCACGGCCGCCGGCGCCCCCCCCCTCCCCGACTACATCGGCGGCTTCGTCGTCGGCATCCACGGCGCCGACACCATCGCCGCCGAATTCGACGCCGCCAGCGACCCGTACTCCTCCATCATGGTCAAAGCGCTCGCCGACCGCTTCGCCGAAGCCTTCGCCGAACTCCTCCACCACCGCGCCCGCGTCGAATGGGGATACGAACGCCCCAACGAGTTCGGCCCCAACGAACTCATCAAGGAACTCTACCGCGGCATTCGCCCCGCACCCGGCTACCCGTCACAGCCGGATCACACCGAAAAAGACGGCCTCTTCGACCTCCTCGACGCCACTCCCGCCACAGGCGTCACACTCACCGAGTCCCGCGCCATGCACCCGGGTTCCGCCGTCTCCGGCCTCTACTTCTCCCACCCGCAAAGCCACTACTTCACCATCTCCGACCTCCAGCCAGACCAGATCGAGGACTACGCCCGCCGCAAAAACCTCCCCGTCCCCGAAATCGAAAAATGGCTCGGCCCATGGCTCGGGTACCGCCC
>CAZYHO010000124.1:0-11122 GCA_964647495.1 uncultured Akkermansia sp.
GGGTTTCGGACTTTCCGCATCGGGGGCCTGCGCCTGCGCCTGCTGCTGAGGGGGGCGGGGGCCGCTGCGCACCGTGCCCGACTTCCACTCCTCTGCCGGCGGGGGCGGCGAGGCCGTGTATTTACCTGCCAGAAATCCGATGCCTCCCGCGAGCAATATGGAAGCGATCAATACATCAGAGCGCAGTTTCATGGGGATGGCCCTATCATCCGCAGAGAGCGGGGAATGTCGACAGGAAACGCGGGTGGGGCGGCTGGCCATTGCTCACACCGGCAAGGCCCGGCGCATCCTGCCTGCCGGACGGGGCGTCGTGCCCCGGCCAGCGAGCGTCCCGTTCAACACACACGTTGCAGGCCTTTGCCCATGATTCGTGATCGTGAAATTCGTGGTCAAAAGCGGCTCCGCAGGCTGGAAGCCCGCGGGGCGTGCGGGCCGGAGGCGCCGCATCACGTCCGGGCTCAAATCAGCACGCACGGGCTCCCGGGCGGGGGCTCAGCTTTTCTGGGAGGCGCGCCAGGCCATGGGGGTCATGCCGACGGCTTTTTTGAAGACGGTGCTGAGGTATTCCGGGTGATCGAAGCCGACCTTGCCGGCGATTTCGGCGAGGGTGAAGTCGGTGCCGGCGAGCAGGTCCTTGATGCGCCGGATGCGGACGCGCTGGATTTCGTCTTTTGGGGTGCGCTGGAGGTGTTGCTGGAACCGGCGTTCGAGCTGGCGGCGCGACACGGCGACGGCGCGGACCACGTCGTCGACGGTGATCGGTTCGCCCGCGTTCTGGCGGATGTACCGCACGGCTTTGGCGACCACCGCGTCGTCGACGGCCACGATATCGGTCGAGAGACGGATGACGACGCCGACGGCATCGATGAATGTCTTGGGCGGCGGGCGGCGGCCGCTTTCCATCATGCCGTCGAGCAGGCTGGCAGCGACATAGCCGATCCGCACGGTGTTGAGCTGGATGCTGCTGAGCGGAGGCTCGGAGAGTTCGCAGTGGACGGTGTCGTTGTCGACGCCGAGGACGGCCATTTGCTCGGGGACGGCGAGGCCGGCTTCGCGGCAGGCGTTGAGGATTTGCTGGCCGCAGACGTCGTTGCACGCGAAGATGCCGACCGGTTTGGGCAGCTCGACGAGCCAGCGTGTCAGGGAGGGTTCGGAGAGGAGGGCGAGTTGTTCGCGCGAGGAGAGCATGAGTTCGCGGTGGGAGCGTCCGGGCAGCGGGCTTTCGTATGACTGGAGGGAGAGCCCGGCGGTTTGCGCGAGTTCGCGGAAATACCGCAGCCGCCGTTCCGAGTAATTGGCCCCTTCGAATCCGCAGAAGGCGAGTTGGCGGAAGCCGCGGCTCTGGAGGTGGTCGAACGCGAGCCGGCAGGTCGAGTGCTCGTTGGTTTCGACCAGCGGCATATCGAGATCGAAGGCGCCGCGGACATCGATGGCCGGCAATCCGGTCGCGCGGATGGCGTCTTCCAGGCCGCGGCTTTCGACGCGGGCGATGATGCCGTGGCCGTCCCAGCCCGCGAGCCAGGGCGGGGGCGGGTCTTCCGGGGAACGCGATTGCAGGTAGACCGACCAGTGTGGATGCGAATGAAGGTAGGACGCGACACCGCGAAGGAGGCCTCTCCCATATGCCCGGGAGGACTCGATGAGGAGGGCCACTTTTTTGCGTTTGGGCATGATGATCGGTGGTGGCGCAAAATCTCAGGAGATTGGCGCAAGGTTTCAATGACAAGCCTTCCGCTTCCGGGATTATATAAGGACGACGTTGTCGGGGGCTGCGGCTGAACGTGACGCAGATTTTCAGAACGACAATAAAGTTCAATCCCAATTCATTCACTGTTACCTATGAAATCACTCATATTCTGGACCCGGGTTTGCGCCGTTCTGGCGGCGGCGGGGTTTTCGGCTCAGGGGGCGTTGGTCGGCCACTGGACATTTGATGGTGGCTCGCTGGCGGACGAGACGGGGAACTTCGGCGACCTGGTGCTGCACGGGAACGCCAGCATCGTCAACGGCGCGCTGGACGTGAACGGCACGGGCACTGCGGCGACCGGCTGGGCGGCGACCGGCGGATCCGGCGGGCTGGCCATCAGCGACAAGACGTTCGTTTCCTGGATCACATTGGAGAGCCTGTCGGCGGTGACCATGCATGGCGCGGCGATGGCGCTTGACTCGACGAGTGTGGACAGATTCGACGGCATTGTGTTTGCCGAAAAGGCGGCGAACCGGTGGATGAACGGCAGCTCGAATTGGGGTCGCAGTCCGGATGGTCAATTCAGCGAAGCGGCTGCGTTGGAGTCGACAACCGGGTCGATCATTCAACTGGCGATCACCTACCAGGGGCTCGGCGGAGGCCAGGTGCAGATCACCGGTTATCGGAACGGTGAACTCATGGGCAGCTACACATCGCCGAACTTCGAGAGCTGGGCGGCCGGCGATCAGGAGGTGCTCTTCGGCCCTCGGCACACCAGTCCGCCCAACATTCATGGAGCGCTCGACGCCCTGATCCATGAAGCCCGGCTGTATGACACCGCGCTTTCACAGTTGGAGATCCAGGGCCTGACGATGGTGCCCGAGCCGGGTGTCGCGCTGCTGGGGGCCATGGCGGGCCTCTGGCTGCTGGGCCTCCGTCGCCGGCAGCCGGCGGCCTGAAAAAGGCCGGGCCGGACGCGGCGCTGGCCTGGCGTTGTGTGTTCGCGGTCCGCGCGCCGTTTTTTAATACATTGAGGCCGGCGTTCACCGTCGCCGGGCATCCATCAACCCCTGATTCACCCTGACATGAAAACGCTCATTGCCCCGGGCGCGACCGGCGTGGCTGCCGTGCTCGCATGCTTTGCCATTTGTGTGAGTGACGCCTGCCGCGCGGACCTGGTGGGGCACTGGACGTTCGAGAACGGCTCGTTGGCGGACAGCACGGGCAATTTCGACGAACTGGTGCTGGAGGGGGATGCGGTCATCGTCGACGGGGCCCTGGACGTAAACGGGTTCGATGCCGATGCCACCGGCTGGGCGCGGGCCTCGGCGCTGCCGACCAGCGCGCCGATCGCCGACAAGACACTGGTCGCCTGGATCACGCTGGAGAGCCTCAGCGACCTGGTGAGGACAGGGGCGCCGATCGCGATCGACATGCAGGTGGGCGACCGGTTCGACGCGATTGTTTTCGCCGAGCGCAACCCGAATCGCTGGATGAACGGGAGCAGCTCCTGGCAACGCACACCGGCCGAGCAGTTCGACCAGATTGATATTTCGGAGGAGACGGAGGCGCCGAGCCCATCGATCGTGCAGCTCGCTGTCACGTACGAAGGACTGGGTGGCGGCCAGGTGCGCATCACCGGCTACCGCAACGGCCAGATCATGGGATCTTATCAGATAGGCAATTTCGCCACCTGGGCTGCGGGCGAGTACGAAATCCTCTTTGGTCCACGCCATTCGAATCCCGGCCCCATCGGGGCGCTGGACGCGCTGATTCACGAGGCGCGGATATACGACACGGCGCTGACGCAGGCCGAAATCCAGGGACTTCAACTCACGGACAACGCGGACACCGACAACGACGGCCTGCCAGATCATTGGGAGATGACCACGGCAGGCAATTTGACGGACCTCAACGGCAAAGGCGCCGGCCCGGGACCCGGCGCCGGTTCAGGCGATTTTGATGGTGACGGTCTGCTGGACAAGGATGAGCTGGTCGTCAATGCCGATCCGACGAAGACCGACACCGATGGCGACGGGCTCAGCGACGGCGACGAGGTCAAGGGCGCGGGCGCCCGTCCGCCGACATCGCCCACCCGCGCGGACACCGACGGCGACGGGCTTTCGGATGCCGCGGAAACGAACGACGGCAGCTTCAATGGTCCGGCCGACACGGGAACAAACCCGACTCTCGCGGATACCGACGAGGACGGTTACGATGACGGCCTGGAGGTCCTCGAGCTTTCGACCAACCCGCTGAGTCCGGCCGAACCGACGTTCGAGCAGGCGTTGTACGGCCATTGGACGTTCGAGGCCGGGTTCGAGCTGAAGGACATGACCGGCCGCTTCCCGGACGTCATCCTCGAAGGAGACGCCACGGTGAGTAACGGCGCGCTCAACATCAATGGCGCCGAGCAGACATCCACGGGATGGGCGCACACCGGCGCAGGCGGCCTGCCGATCGCAAGCAAAACACTTGTCGCCTGGGTCACGATCGAAGGGCTGGAGGATGTGGCGAAGACAGGGTCGCCGATGGCGCTGGATTCGGTGCTGATCGACAAGTTCGACGCCATTGTGTTCGCCGAGAGGAATTTCAACCGCTGGATGAGCGGGAGCAGCTTTTTTTCCCGCACTCCTGTCGAGCAGTTCGACCACATCGAAATCTCCGAGGAGACCGAAACCGGCAACCGTATCATGCTGGCCATCACGTATGAGGATGTGGGTGACGGGTTTGTTCAGATCACGGGCTACCGCAACGGCGAGATGATGGGTCAGTACGACATCGCCAATTTCGCCCGCTGGGCGGCGGGCGAGCAGGAAGTGCTCTTCGGCCCGCGGCATACCAGCCCGCCTGTCACGCATGGTGCGCTCGATGCCCTCATCCACGAGGCCAGGCTCTACGGCAAGGCGGCCACACCCGAGGATATCCAGGCGCTTTTCGCGGCGGGTCCGGTGGTCGGAAGCGACCAGGACGGTGACGGGCTGACCGACGCGTGGGAAATGCAATTCGCCGGCAACCTGACCGACTTCAACGGCAAGGGGACCGGCCCGGGGCCGGGGGCGGGCACCGGTGATTTTGACGGGGACGGCCTGCTCGACATCGACGAGATGACGCGCGGCACCGACCCGACGAACACCGATACGGATGGCGACGGGCTGAGCGACGGCGCCGAGGTTGCCGGCGCCGGCCAGCGCCCGCCCACCTCGCCCACGAAGGCGGACACCGACAACGACGGGTTGAACGACAACGTCGAGACCAACGACGGATCCTTCAACGGCCCGGACGACACCGGCACCAACCCGGTCGTCGCCGACACCGACGAGGACGGGTTTTCGGACGGCGACGAAGTGATCCGGCTTGCCTCCAACCCGCTCGATCCGGCCAGCCCCGGACTGGAGGGCGCGCTCGTCGGTCACTGGACATTCGAGGCGGGCTCCGATTTGAAGGATCTGACGGGGAATTTCCCCGATCTTGTCCTCGAAGGCGCCGCGGCCATCGCGAACGGGGCGCTCGACATCGACGGGGAAGGGTTCACTGCGATCGGATGGGCGCACACCGGCGCGGGCGGGGTGGCCATCGGGAACAAGACACTCGTTTCCTGGATCAGCTTGCAGGGGCTGGAGGATGTCGCCAGCCAGGGATCGCCGATGGCGCTGGATTCGGCGGTGACCGACAAGTTCGACGCGATCGTGTTCGGAGAGCGCAATTTCAACCGCTGGATGAACGGCAGTTCCAACTTCCTGCGCACGCCGGCCGAGCAGTTTGAAAACATCGAGTTGTCCGAGGAGTTCGAGCCCACGCCCGATGGCACGATGATCATGCTGGCGATCACCTACAAGGATCTGGGCGGAGGGCAGGTCGAGATCACCGGATACAAGAACGGCGAAGTCATGGGCTCGTACACATCGGGAAACTTCGCGACGTGGGCGGCGGGCGAGCAGGAGGTGCTCTTCGGTCCGCGGCACACCAGTCCAGGCACCCACGGCGCGCTCGACGCACTCATCCACGAGGCGCGCCTGTACAGCAAGGCGGCGACCGCCGGGGAGATACAGGCGCTTTTCGACGCCGGTCCGGTCGGCGGCGCCTCACTGGTCTTCACCGACATCGTGGTCAACCTGCCCGCCGGCACCGTCGACGTGACGTGGATCTCGACGCCCGGCAAGACGTATCGCCTCGAGTTCTCCGATGACCTGAAAACATGGTTCGAGGATGTAGACAGTTATCCGACAGGTGGAGCGACCGGCCCGCGCACGACCTACCGGTTTTCAGGGATTCCGGCGGGCACCGTGACGCGTTACTTTAAAGCTATCCAGGAATGACCGGAGCATCCCCCGCTTCCACCGGTCCAAGATTCGCAGGCGCCCGCCGGACCCGGTCCGGCGAGCGCCGGTGTTTCGAGGGCCTTGTCTTGATCGTCGCCGCGGCCTGTTTCCTGACATGGACCCAGGCCGGCGCCGCTCCGATTATCAGTGAGTTCATGGCATCCAACAGCGGCGGCCTGGAGGATGCGGACGGCGATCACCCCGATTGGCTCGAAATCCACAATCCCGGTCCCGGCGCGGTCGACCTGGACGGATATCATCTGACCGACAACCGCGGGCGGCCGGTCAAGTGGCGGCTGCCGGCGGTCACGCTCAACGCCGGCGGATACCTCGTCGTTTTTGCGTCGGGCAAAGACCGCGCGGATCCGGCCGCCGAATTGCACACGAATTTCAGCCTGGCCGCCGAGGGCGAATATCTCGCGCTGGTGGCGCCGGACGGCGTTTCCGTTCTCAGCGAGTATGCGCCGGCCTTTCCGAAGCAATTCTCGAATGTGTCCTACGGCCAGGGTGTGAGCGCCGGTGTCATCACGACCGCCACTCCCGTGGCCACAGGCCATCCCGTGCGTTATCTGGTTCCGAAAGCGGGGGAACCGGAGGGGGATTGGCGGCTGCCGGAATTCGATGATATGGCGTGGGGCCAGGCGACCACGGCGCTCGGTTTCGGGTACCCCGGGTTTCCGATTGGCGAGAATGGCGACATGACGGCGGCGATGCGCAGTGCCGCGCACGGTTCCATTTACGTGAGGCTGGCCTTCGAGATCGACACGCCGGCCGAGGTGATCGGGATGATATTGCGGATGAAATACGACGACGGATTTGTCGCCTGTCTCAACGGTCATCCGGTGGCCTCGGCCAACGCGCCATCGCTCCCGACGCATGTTTCGCTCGCGACGACCGGCACGGAGGTCGAGGCCGGCGATCCATTTCTCGAATACCCGATCGCTTTTGCCGGCCACCTGCGCGCCGGCCGTAACATCCTCGCGCTCCATGGCATGAATCTGACGCACACCGGCTCGGATTTCCTGCTGCTTCCGGAGCTGGACATCAGCCGGCAGGACCTGTCGACCGGGCTGGTCAATGGATACTTCGATACGCCGACGCCGGGGGCGCCGAACAGCCAGGCCGTGCCCGGGTACATCGCCGACACGCGGTTCAGTGTGGACCGCGGATTCTACAACGCCCCGTTTTCGCTCGTGATCACCACCGAGACACCGGACGTCGAAATCCGCTACACGACCGACGGCACCGCTCCGACCGAATCACACGGCACGGTCTATACCGGCCCGATCACGATCGACCGAACCACCACCCTGCGCGCGGCCGCGTTCCGGTCAGGCTACAGGCCGACGAACGTCGACACACAGACATACATCTTTCTGGCCGACGTCGAGAAGCAGCCGGTCCGCAACGTCTCGTACTGGGACGTCGGCATGGACCCGAACGTCGTCAACAACCCGGGAACATACACCGTGGCGCAGGCGCTGGCCGACGTGCCCACGCTCTCGATCGTCATGGCGCCGAACGACCTGTTCGGTTCGACCGACGGCATTTACACGCATGCCACGCGCGAGGCCTCGACCAATCCATTCTGGGAAAAAAGCTGCTCCGCCGAGTATTTCTACCATCCCGATTACCACGGCCCGTACCGTGTCGCGAGCGGATTCCAGATCGACTGCGGCATCGTCATCAGCGGGAATTTCAGCCGCCTCTCGCACAACCCGAAGCATTCGTTCCGGATCAAATTCAAGCGCCAGTACGGAGCCACGCGTCTGGATTTCCCCATCTTCCCGACCTCCCCGGTGGATGAGTACGACACGCTGACCATCCGCACCGGCCACAACCAGGGGTGGGCGACCAATATCGTGCGCACAGACATGCTGCGCGACCAGCACGCGCGTGACATCCAGGGGTTCGATCCCGGGCACGTCGTCTCCGACGGCAACCACGTCCACCTGTATCTCAACGGCCAGTACTGGGGGCTGTATTTCCTGGCCGAGCGGCCGGACGATTCCTTCGGCGCCGAGCACTACGGCGGTCACAAGGAGGATTACGATACTTTCAAAGGGCTGAGCGCCGGTGGTTCGACGCGCGCGGAAATCGTCTCCGGAGAGCGCACGGCCTGGGCCGCCATGTACGCGCTCGCCGCCCAGGACTTGACCGATCCGGCCAGGTACCAGGCCCTGCTGGAATACCTCGACCTCGACCAGTTGATCGATTTCAACATCGGCGTGCTGTACCAGGGTGACATCGACGGGCCGACGGGGTGGATCAACGGGCCCCCCAATTCGCTGGAACCGAAGAATTTCTACGCGATGCGCCGACGCCATCCCGATGGCCGGTTCCGCTTCTTTCGCTGGGATGCGGAGTTCATTTACGACAACGTGAACGAGGATGTTTCCGAGCGCCACGGCACCGAAAACCCGGCTTACCTGCACTACAGGATGCGCCGCAACCCGGATTACCGCCGCCGCTTCGGCGACCGCGTGCACATGTATTTTTTCAATGACGGGGCCTACACGCCGGCGCGCATGAAGCAATTTTATCTCGATCGCGCCGCGCAGATCGACAAGGCGGTGGTGGCCGAGTCCGCCCGTTGGGGTGACGCCAAGCGGGAGCCGCCTTTCATGCGAGACACCCACTGGATCACCGAGCGCAACCGCGTCACCAACAACTGGATGCCGGCCCGCCACAACGTCATCCTGAACCAGTTCCGCGCCGATGGATTGTACCCGTCCGTCGTCGCCCCGGTGCTCCAGGTCGATGGCGCGCCGCGGCACGGAGGGACGCTTGCCACGGCAAGCCGGCTTTCGCTCACGGCTCCGGCCGGCGCCATTCACTATACGCTCGACGGGCGCGACCCGCGCGGTGAGGACGGCGTTCCTGCGGCGCCGGTCTTCAGCGAACCGTTCACGCTCGCCGGCACAGGCACCGTCAAGGCGCGCGTGCTGAACAACGGCAATTGGAGCGCTCTCGCCGAAGCCCTTTTCCTTGTCGATTCACGCCCCGCTTCCAGTGAGAACCTGGTCATCACCGAAATCGACTATGAGCCCGCCGCTCCGACCGACGCCGAGGAGGTCGAGGGGTACGACAAGCGAAAGGACTTCGAGTTCATCGAACTCATGGCCATCGGCAGCCATACCGTCGACCTCGCCGGCATCGGGTTCAGCGAGGGTGTGATCTTCGATTTCGACACGCGCTCGACCCGCCGCCACATCGAACCCGGGGAACGCCTCGTCGTCGCGAAAAACCGCGAAGCCATTCTCTTCCGCTATCCCGCGCTGGATTCCGAAGCCGTGGTCGGTGAGTTTTCCCAGCGGCTGGCCGACGAGGGCGACACGCTGGTCCTGCGCCACCGGGACGGCGCCATCGTCGCGCAGTTGACGTATGACAACCTCGGCCCGTGGCCGGTCGCCGCGGCGGGGCAGGGGAGGTCGCTCGTTCTCGTCGATCCTCAAGCCGCGCCCGATCCCGCCAATCCGGCCGCCTGGCGCGCCAGTTCCGGTCGGCCGACGCCGGGCGCCGGCGAGGACGAGAGCGCGTCGATAACCACATGGATGGCATCGCGCGGCCAGACCGACCCGCTCGCGACGCCGCCGGGACACACGGCCAGCAATCTCATCGTTTACGCCTTCGGTTTCGATCTCCTCGGCGCCACAGCCGACGTGTTTCCCCGCACCGCCATCACCCGGATCATTGTCGATGATATCCCCGCCGACTACCTGACCCTCACCTGGTCGCGGAGGGTCGAGGCGGTCGACGCGCCCATCGTTCCCGAGTTTTCCGATGACCTCGTCCAGTGGACGCCGCTCGCCGGACCGGACCTCGTGGAAATCTCGCGCGAATCGCCGGCGCCAGGCGTCGAAATCATCACCGCCCGCCAGGCCCAGCCCGGCCCGGCACAGCGTTACGTCCGCTGGAGAGTCGCCATTCGTTGAGAGAGGGGGTGGGCGGGCGCGATAACGTGGTGTCGGCTTTTTCAGCTTTGTCGGACTTGTCGGACTTGTCGGACACGTCGGACACGTCGGACACGTCGGACTTGTCAGACTCGTTCGACGCTCCAGCCACCCCATGCGCCGGAAGAGGATTGCGCGCACGCTCAAACCCGCGAGGCTGGCGCCTCATCCCATGCTCCGCTTCTACGGTTACAAGAATTGCTCGACCTGCCGGGACGCCGCCGCCTGGCTGCGCTCCCGCTCCATCCCGTTCAAGGAAATCGCCATTCGCGAGACGCCTCCCACGGTCCCGGAACTCAAGGCGATGCTCAAGAGCCGCGACGGGCGCCTGACGCGCCTCTTCAACACCTCCGGCCTCGACTACCGGGCTCTGGGCTTGAAGGAGAAACTGCCCACTCTGCCTCTCGATGAGGCGCTGCTTCTCCTCTCCACGCGCGGCAATCTGGTGAAGCGTCCGTTTGTCATCGACGAAAAGCAGGGCGTTTTTCTGCTCGGTTTCAGAATACCCGAGTGGGAAGCCGTCCTGGGATGAGCCGCGCTTTCAGGGACGCGGCCATAAAAGATTCGTCAGTTGGCGCTGATTTCCTGGAGAGCGCTGGCAGCGCGGCATGATCTGGTTCTCGGGTAGGGCGGCGCGTCCCGCCCGCCGTATCCGGCGTCTCGCACCGTGTTGTTCGCGCACTCGTTTGCCGCTACAAGGAGCGGGACGCTCGATGGACGGGGCGAGACGCCCCGTCCGGCGGGCAAGATGCGCCGCCCTACCCGAGAACTGCCAAATCGCCTGGAGAAGTCACTTTGAGTCCCATGCCTATCCTTGTAACATCTCAAGTAATTGGCGAATTGTTTTTGGCCGCGTCCCTTAGCCCGGGAGCGCCTCCGCGGCCAGCGCGCCCCTGTGAGTAATTCTACTTTGTTGATATTGGAACTAAAGGCTGGACTCCAACCCAACAGTTTTCCGCACAAACCCATTGGTGCCGGCGGCAAGTCGGAACCGCAGGCCAAGCCTGCGAAGACGTGTGGAGAACATCGTAGAACATAGCCCTTGTCCGAGGATCGCACAAGGGGGACTGTTCCCACTCCTGCCGCAGGGCCCACGGCCCGGCTATATTTCAGCCTGGGGCATCGCCCCATAGGCGTTAACTTAAGCATCCGGCCCATCT
>CAZYHO010000125.1:0-11094 GCA_964647495.1 uncultured Akkermansia sp.
CGATCCGCGATATGGCGATGAGCGCCCAGTGGCTCGTGCCGTATCCGCATCCCGATCCCGCGAAAACCGAGTGGATGAGCCTCGGCCACATGATCCTCGCCGGCTTGATCGCTCCGTCCATGCAGGAACTCGCCGAAAAGGCGCTCGCCGACTGGGAATCGCTCGCCGCCCAGCGAGGAGATCCGGCCGCTTTCTCCCCCACCCTCGAACGCATCGTCACCGCCAACGAAGCCGCCGCCACCGCGCGCGACCAGGAGTGGCGCGTCCCATGGGAGCTTTTTTATAACAAGGCCGACTTGTTCTACTATGCGCTCCAGATCTTCGTTGCCGCATTCCTGGCTCAAGCCATCACATGGCTGCTCGCTCCCGGCAGCGCCGGCGCACGCTGGCTGCATGCCGGCTCCTGGGTGCTGATGTTCTCCGGTCTTGTCTGCCTGCTCGGCGGGATGGTCCTGCGCTCGGTCATCATGGGACGCTGGGTCACATCCGTCGTCACCAACCTCTACGAAACCATCCTCTTCAATACCGCCTTCGTCGTCATCCTCGGTCTCGTCGCCGAGTGGATCACACGCAAACGGCTCGCCCTTCCCGTCACCGCGGCCCTCGCCACCGTCGGCATGTTCCTCGCCATGAAGCACGACACCGGCAAGGCGAGCGACACGCTGGAACCGTTGCAAGCCGTGCTGGACACGAACTTCTGGCTCAGCATCCACGTCACCACCATCAACATCGGATACGCCGCCGGCCTGCTCGCCGCAGGTTTCGCCGCCGTCTACTTGATCGCCAGGCTCTTCGACCCGGCGCGCCGCGACGCCGCTTTCTACAAGACACTCATCGGCTGCATCTACGGCCTCATCTGCTTCGGCCTCCTTTTTTCTCTCGTCGGCACGATTCTCGGCGGTCTCTGGGCCAACGACTCATGGGGCCGCTTCTGGGGCTGGGACCCCAAGGAAAACGGCGCGCTCATGATCGTCATCGGCAACCTCATCATCCTCCACGCCCGCCTCGGCGGTTACATCAAGGAATTCGGCATCGCCATGCTCTCGCTCCTCAACGGCGCCGTCATCGCCTTCTCCTGGTGGCACGTCAACCTCCTCGGAGTCGGCCTCCACAGCTACGGGTTCACCAGCGGCATCAAGGAAGTCGTCTTTCTGTTCTACTATGCCATCCTCGCCATCGCCGCCCTCGGCATCGTCGCCTGGCTCCGCGACCGCTGGTACCGCGAAGACCAGGCCGCCGGCAAATCACCACCCGCCACCGACGAAGAGAATTCCCCCACCGGCAGCGGCACGCCGGCCTGAACCATCATCATGGGGACAGACCCCATATTGCCCCCCCTGTCGCCTTCCCCATTTCCCACACCCCAACCCCCACAACAAACCATTCCAGTTCCCGGGTAGGGCGGCGCGTCCCGCCCGCCGCAGCCGGCATCCTGCCGGCTGCACCGAGCGTCCCGCTCCTCGCACCCAAATAACCGTTCCGCACATTTCCAGCCCGCCGCAAACCATCTGGGAATCATGGGGACAGACCCCCTGGCGCCACCAGCAGGAAACCTGCGGACGGCGGTGAAAACGTCGCAGAAAGCGGGCGATCTCGACACGATCTCCCACGATTCCCCCACCTGCCACACCGCGCGGGGCGTGGCAGGTCAAATTGAATTGCACGACTCTGCCGGGCGGATCAGTTGGCCTCGCGAGTGACGCGGAAGAGGCGGGTCGTGACGTTGGCGGGGATGACGGAGTTGTGGACGCCGGTTTCGCCAGTCGCGATGAAGTCATCGGCTTCCAGCCATTGGTCATTGGTTGTATTGTCGCGGCGGAAGACGCGATAGCGCATGCCCGGTATCGTCGGGAATCCCACGGTGGCCGTTTGATTCGCCGAATTGAACGTGATCGACGTGATCTCGAAGGGCGGGCCTGCCGAGCCGCCACCGGGCGTCAGAATGCGGTCGGCCAGACGTTTCACGTAGGCCGCCGGCAAGGCGACGTCCCACACGGCCACGTCATCGATCAGGCCGTTGAAGAAATTGCCGCTGCCATCGTAAATGCCGCCGCCACCGATATTGAACATGAATCCTGACACGGTCGTCGGCGTGCCCACGGAACCGCTGGCCGCCTGCACACCGTCAATGTATAACCGGCGCCCGGTCGCATCGGCTACTACTGCCAAATGGCGCCAGCCATTGCTCGAAGGACCGAAGTCGGCCTCGACCGCGCCGCCCGTGGGCGTCCACAATTGCATCGTGTCCAGATCGATCATGCCGAATTCAACCGAGTCGTTTTGCCCGAAAAATCCGGTCCGGTTCGCCTGTGGCTCGCTGAAATTCACCCAGCCCGACATCGTGAATGCCTCGAGACCTTCCAGCAGCGGGAAATCCGTGACGATGGCGGCATCGACGCCATCGAAGGAAGCCGCGTAGTCGTCCTGCGCGCCGCTCGCACCCTCGACGTACTCCACAAATCCGACTATGATGCCGTCGTTCCCCGCGCCGCTGAGATCGGCGGTGGTCACTTCCCCACGGTCATCGAAAGACCAGTATCCGAGGGGAGTCGGCAGCGACGGCGTGCTCGCGGCGGAAACAGGATCGCTGCCAAACACCACTTCCTCGCCATCGGGATACGTGTCGCCATCGGTATCCACCAAATTCGGATTGCTGCCGGTATTGCTCTCGTTGACGAAGACGCCTGTGCCCGTCTCGACGCCGTCGAGCAGACCATCACCGTCGGTGTCGGCGTTGAGCGGGTCGGTGCCGGTGTCGGTGGCACTGACGAAAATGCCGGTCTTGGTTTCGACACCGTCGCTCAGCCCGTCACCGTCCGTATCCGGATTGCGCGGGTCGGTGCCGCGCTGGTATTCGCTGAGATTGCTCGATCCGTCGCTGTCAGCGTCGAGGCTGGCATCGGCCGGGTTGTTCTTGTTGAAACCGTAAGAGTCTTCCCACAGGTCGGGCATGCCGTCGCCATCAGCATCACCGGTGGCACGGACGATCTGGATCGCGTTGATGGGCGCGCCGAATCCGCCCTCGAGCGTGGCGGGGGTGGTGTCGACGGCGGTGAGCGTCATGGTCGATCCGGTCACATTGCGAAAGATCATGAAATTGCCCTCGCCGCCGCTGCCCACAATCTGCTGATACGTCCCGCCACCGGTGTCGACCGGCCAGTTGCTCGTGTCCTGCACTCCTGTGAAGGAGGCGCCGTTGACGGTGTAGGTGCCGACCGTCCGGGTTGACCCGCCGTCCGCATACACATAAACATCGTAACTCGGGTACGCGATATTGCGCACGACAACCTGCGTGAGCACTTCCTGCCGCGTGAGCAGGAACCCGTACATCAACTCCGAGTCCGGATCGGCAGGCACCGTCCCCGCTTCGAGGGTGTATGTGTCGTTGACCGTCCAGTTCGCCCGCAAAATGACCGGCTCGTTCGCCGCATTGATCAGCGAAACCCCGGAACCGGCCAGATCAGGCAGATTGTTCCAGTTCGTCTGAGCCACCACACCCGCCGGACCGCTCGGCGACGCGCCCACGGTCCCGTCCACACGCCCGCCAACGAAATTGAGGCCGACAAGCAAATCACCGGTCGCGGTTGGAAAACTGTCCTGGCCACCGACCGACGGGTTGGTCCCCGCGGCGAGTTCGGCTTGATCCTCGAACCCGTCGCCATCGGTATCCGCCTTGTTGGGATCGGTGGGTTGCGCGGCGGTGACTTCGGCACCGTCGGGCAGGGTATCGCCATCGGTGTCCGGGTTCAGCGGATCGGTGCCGATATCGGTCGGTGAAACATAAATTCCGGTGAGCGTTTCATGCCCGTCAAGCGCTCCATCACCATCGGTGTCAGGATTCCGAGGGTCGGTGCCACGTTGGAACTCCTGCAAATTGCTCGAACCATCGGCATCCGGATCGCCAGCGGCGCCATCATTGCCCGCCGCGCTGTTGGGATTGAGCCCATGCGCCGTTTCCCAGGCACTCGGCAGCCCGTCCCCGTCGGGATCGGCCAGCCCGACGACATCGAGGCGGAAATTGTCAAAGTGAGCCCGGCCGCCGCCCGCGCTGCCGGCGAAGATGACGATCGTGTCGGAAGGCGGCACGCTGCCTGTGTCGAAGACGAGCGTGAATTCGCGGAAGGTGCTCACCGGCCATGTGCTGGCATTCTCGGAAACATTGGCCGACATGAGCAGTTCATCCGAACTGATGGCCTCGGCGGCAGTCGCGGCGAATGGAATGGCGTTGGTCAGGCCTGCGACCGAATCGTTCGACGCGATCGTGAAGCCCGTATTGCGGTTCCCGATCGCCACGGTCAGCGTGTAGCGGCTGTTCGGCTGCCAGGCCACACCGGTATCCTGGTAAATGTAATAGTCCGCTTCCATCCCGATATGCGCCTGCCCGTGGGCAAAAAACCCGCCGATGCGCTCGATAAAAGCGTCCGAATCGAGGTTGCCGTCGCGGCCCATCCATTCGATGTCCGTGTCCGGATCGGTATCCTCGAGGTTGTCAGTCCAACTGTTGGCTCCGACATACGTCGCGCTTTCGAAGCTGGGGTTGTTGATGGCGACAGGATCCGCCGTGGCCGGCTGCATCGCCAAGCCGAGGCTCAGGAACGCGAGCGCATACCACCTCGGGGCGCAGCCAAATCGGGTTGCTGGCTTCATAGTCAAGAGGAGTCAGGGGTTTGTGATATCAGCGATGCCCGCGCCTCCGCAGAAGGCTGGAAACACACGGCTTCACTGATACTCGACACCGTTTTTAGGGATTTCACCGATCCCTCGCAAGGCATATTTTGAGAAAACTGACGCGCCGCTCGTTTCCCCCGCCGCAGCCTCCACACCGGTCCCCACTCCACGAATCCATCGCTCCACTCACTCCCGGACCCGCTTTCCGCCGGCCGGAGAGTCATCCCGTGATCCCGGACTCCTTCAGCACCGCATCCGCCGCCTTTGCCCCCATGCGCATGGCGGAATGCATGTTGGGATAGCAGAATCCTCCCTGGCGTCCGGTCGTTTGCAGATTCGGAATCGAGCTGATGAAGTTCTTGACGGTCTCGTGATACGGCTCAAATCCGAGCCGGAACACCGGATACCCGGTCTCGGCGCGGAGGACGTGCCATTCAACGATCTCGTCGCGCGTGCAAATGGCCTCGGCTTCGAGATCCGCCATGATGTGCTCGCGCACGGTGGCGGTCGCATTCCATTTCTCGTCCCCCACTTCACATGTGGTCTCGACAACAAGCACGCTGTGGTCGCCGGGAGTCACGGCGAGGCCGGCGTTTTTCGGCTCTCCGATGCGGTGGAAAATCCTTTCCCGATAATAGATGTAAAGCGCGTCGAGACACTTCGGTTTGCTGACGAGCAGCCCGTGAATCGCGATTGGTTTGTAATGGAGATGGCGCACGGCCTCCTCCACCTCGGCGGGAACACCTTCAAGGGCCGCAAGCAAGTATTTGAGAGGCGCCGTATTGATGACGTAGTCGGCATCCAGACACCCTTCTTCTCCTGTCTCGTCGTTGCGGTAACGAACCTTCGTCACACACCCGCCGGCTTCGCGCTCGAGCGCGGAAACAGGACACTTGAGGAGAACCCGCCCGCCGTGCCCGGCGATGAAACGGGCAAGATGACGCGGCATGGCCTCAGCCCCGGTCCTGGCGTAATGCAATGTCTCCTCGAGCAACGCGCTGTCGACCGCCTTCACCGAGTCCTTGATGCCGAATTTGGCCAGGATCTTCTTGATCATGTCGACCGCCGTCAGGCGCGGCATTTTCGATGTGATGAAGGTGGCGCTCATCTCGGTGGTCGGAAACCCCCAGTACCGCTGCGTGAAGTCCTTGAAAAAGAATCGGTACAGCATGTCCCCGTATAGCTGTTGCAGCGCTTCCTCGGCATTCTTCGGCTCGCGCGGGACGAGTTTTTGCCGGGCCTGGGCGATGAGCAGACCGGCCACGCACTTGAAAAGCGTCCAGGGCGGTATGCCCTTGAGCATGTCCGAAAACTGCAGCGGATAGCGGTAGAAACTGCCGGCCCAGCGGATCTTCGCGTTCAGCTCCACAGGATGGCTGTCATCCCCCATGATCCTGAGCACGTCGTCACAGATCTCCTTGTCGAATTCGTGCAGCATGTGCGTGCCCAGATCGTAGTAGTTCTCCCCAAGCCGGTGGCTCGTGGCCAGCCCGCCCGGGATCGACTCCTTTTCGAGGAGCGTCACACTGACGCGGGGCTGCTCGACAAGTCGCCGCGCCGCGTACAATCCGCAGGGACCACCCCCAACCACCACAACCCGGATCGGCGGCAAGGGCTGGGCGGCGGACGTGGCAATCGACGCGAGGGATTCCATAAGTGAACTGTGTGGCCGGCGCCGGGCAGGCCGCCGGGCCGCAGCCCCCATCGGTTACAGAAATCCCGCCCCCAACGCAAAGGGAATTCATGTCAGGTACTCTGCAATCTGCTCATATGAACAGATTCAGCAAATCGATCCCGCCACGCCGCCCACGGAACACGGCCGGAGGAAAAGACCCGATTCCCTATAGACAATAGGGTGTTTTGTTTCCCCCGCAGAGGGACAGACGCACTGTGGGGGAGGCATCCGCAAGGGGACAGACGCACTATAGAGTCCCGAGACCACAAATCACCCGCGGCAGGTGTTCATTTCACCTCCGGCGAGCAACCCCTGCCTCTTTTGCCACGGGCGTATGGGTTGGAGGATCCCGGCCCGTTGCAGAAACTTGAGCTTCCGGGTAACAATATGCCCATTCGGAGCAATATGTGAGTTGCCGGAGGCACGCGCCCCCGTATCCCGCCGCATTGTTGTCCCCTGCCCGCGCCTGCCGATGAACCCGCCCGATCCGATTGCGCCCCAACCCCCCTTGGTCTGCCATGACTGCGGGGCGACGATTTCCTCCATCAATCCACTGGGTGGCGGCCTCTGCGAAGCCTGCCTGTGGCGCGACTTGTCTTCTCCTCCTTCGGGCAACGCCTCCCCGTACCGCGACCTGGTTCCAGGCCATGAAATTGTCGAGGAACTCGGCCGAGGCGGCATGGGCATTGTGTATCGCGCCCGCCAGCTCGCCCCGGTGCGCGAAGTCGCCCTCAAAATGCTGCTCCCGCTCGACGAGCACCAGGATGAATTGAAGGCACGGTTTCAACAAGAAGCGCGCACCCTGGCCGATCTCAACCATCCTGCCATCCTGCCGCTCTACCTGGTCGGAGAGGTCGAAGGCCGCCCGTACTTCACCATGAAACTGGCCGTCGGCGGCACGTTGGCAGGACGGCTCAGCGCCGGACAGCCATGGCCCGCATTGCGGGCCGCCGAATTGACAGCGGTGCTCGCGGAAGCCTTGCACTACGCGCACATGAGGGGTGTCATTCACCGCGACCTGAAACCTGGGAACGTGCTCTTTGACGAGGCGGATCGTGCCTATATCGCCGATTTCGGCCTGGCCAAACTCGAGGACGCCCGTGGCAATTTCCTCCACTCGGCCGGTGTTCTCGGAACGCCAGCCTATCTGGCGCCAGAGGTCGCCGCCTCCGGCGCCCGCGCCGCCACCACAGCCACCGACATCTACAGCCTGGGCGCGGTCCTCTTCGAACTCCTGACCGGACACCCGCCCTTTGGCCGCGAAGGCCTGGCCGCCCTCCTCATCAAGATCACCGCTCAGCCGCCCCCTGCTCCGACCTCACTCAATGCCCGGGTGCCGCGCGATCTGGAAATCGTGTGCCTCAAGTGCCTGCGAAAGTCGCCCGCCGACCGCTACGGCACGGCGGCCGAATTGGCTGAGGACCTTCGGCGCTGGATTCGTGGCGAACCAGTGCAGGCACGCGAGTTCACCCCTGTCGAGCGTCTGGCCAGTTGGGCTCGCCGGCGGCCCGCCTTGGCCGGCCTCTCGGCCGCCTTGATCTTCACCGCTCTCGGCTCGGCCGTCTGGCTCACCCATAGCAACCGCCAGCTCAATCGCGCCCTCGCCCGTGCCGACCACGCTCAGGCTCTCGCGGCTCGCCGAGCCGAGTTTTATCTGAGTGACATTGCGGACAAGCTCGAGGCTCTCGGGCGCCTCGACATCGTCGACCCGGCGTACGAAGACGTGTTGAAAACGGAAACCGGCGCCGACGAGGCATCGCGCCGGCGCCGGGCACGCCTCCTGACTCGCTGGGGCCGAAGCCAGTTTCTCCAGATGCGCCACGCAGCCGCGGCGCCCGCGCTAACGGAAGCGGTGAAGCTCGCGGAGTCTCTTCCACCCACCGCCGAGAACCTCGAAACTCAAGCCGAAGCCTCCGTGGAACAGGCGACCCTGGTCGCGGAAACCGGATCGTTCGATCAAGCAGTGGTCATCCTTCACACCGCCGAAGAACGCGTCGAAAACGAACACTCTCTGCCCGCCGCCACCCGCCATCGCCTGCTCGCACGCCTCGCCGAAGCGTACGTCCAGATCAGCCTGAGCACAGCCCGTGCTCTCCATGGCATTGAGGCAAGGCCAACGAGCCCCGCCGAAGCGTCCGTCCAGATAGGCCTGAGCACAGTCTACAGCAGCTCGCGACTCAGCGATCAGGCCGTCCAGGCGGTCGAACACCGCCGCCGTGCGGCCGAACTGAACCCGGGCCATGAATCGCGACTCCTCCTCGCCGCCGCCCTTCGATTGGAAGGTGAGACACTCGTGCACTCAGCCAGGACGGTTTCGTCCAGCGACGAAGCTCGCTCGCTGTGGAAGACGGCTCAGGCCCGCTTCGAAGAGGCCTCTGCCATCGCCGATGATCTCGCCAGTCGGCCGCCGGCGACATCGGCCTGGCTTCGCGAAAAAGCCCTCAATATCGGCTGGCTCGCCGACACCATCCTGGCTCTCGATCCAGCCTCTCACCAGCAAGCCGAGGACCTCCTGAAACGGCAGGTCGATCTGCTTCAGCAGGTCGTGGCAATGGATTCTCTGAACCTCAGGCATCGGCGCGAACTTACATCGGCATTCTCCGATCTGGCCGACCATTTCAAGGACCGCGGGGACGAGGACCGGGAAGACGCGGCTCGCAGGCAGCAGGCCAGCCATCTCGATGCGCTGCACGCACAGGCTCCGACCGCCCGAAGCTCGTTGTTCGTGGCCATGAATGCCGATCTCGATCTCGGCCGGTGGCATTTTTCACGAGGGCGCCTGAAGGAAACCGAGATCCACTTCCAGCGGGCCTGGACGACCGCCCGGCAGATTCTGGTTCAACGTCCTCACTACAATGTCGATTTCGAGGGTGTGAAGGATGTTTCAGAAGTCATTCGGAAGACATGGGAGGACAATGGACATGGCGATTATGCGCGCCACTTCCTCGAGAGCGCCCTGCGATTCACCCAGGAGCAGACCACTGTGAGCCCGAACAAACAGGCGATGTGCTGGCTCGAGGCGCACTTTCACCGCAGGCTCGCCGGCTTGGCGTATCGCGAAAACGGTCCGCGTGCTTCTCTCCAATACAATCTCGCCGCGCTCAGGCTGCGGGCGGATGCCCTGCGTGAACGCTCCCCATCGGCCCTCAAAGACCCGGCAGCCGTCTCCAACGGATTTCGCAGCACCGAAATAAACCACCTCGAACTCGGCGAGGTGGACGAAGCAGTCGCCCTGGCCCAACAAGCACTCGATCTGCGCAGCGAGGTGGCCGATATCAGCCTCGATCCCAATCCTTGGGCCGACGCCATCATCGTCGCCGCTGAGAAAGGAGTGGAAAATGGGGGGCAGACAGCGGTGAACGCCCGGCGATTGGCCGCCCGCACGCTGGCAGTCCTTTATCCATTGTCGCTCCCCAATACGCCGCCAACCTTCCCCGTCTACCAACCCAAGCCCTCACGCGCCGACAGGCATCGCACGGAGGCGGCAGGACACATCGAAAAGCTGAAATTGCTCGCCGGTCCCGAAGCCACACAAGCGCCTTGAAACCGCACGGCCGCCGGCCTTCGCGACCTGTTGAGCCGTCATGAAACTCCCGCTTGTGTGCCACGATTTCGAACCATTTGAAACATTGCTGCTCCCCTCACACGCGGTGCGACGGCAGGCCGACGCGGCACCAGGGTGTGGACCGGCCTGCATCGAAATGATCCTGAGGATCGAATGGCCGGAGGCTCCCCATGGAGCGATTCCCGGCCAGGAAGCGCTCGCCGCTTTGTGCAGGGAACAACGACTCCCCGAGGATGTGCCATTCACATGGGGATGCCGCCCGTCCACTTTTGCTCACGCACTCAACAGCCAGCCGCCGGCCGGTGTGGCACGCCCGACAGGACTGCGCCAATTCCACATCGTGCACGGCGCCTGCTCCGCAGCTCCGTTAGCCGAGGTGCTCGCCTGGTTGCGAGGCTGGCCCACCACCACAGGCAGGCTGCGCCTGCCATCCGCGCTCCTCGTCTGCCACGGCGCCCACTGGATGCTCGCCGTCGGCGCCCGCGTCGGGCAACACGGCCTCGAGTGGCTCGCACTGGCCGACCCCGCGACCGGAAGCCTGCTCTGCTGCACGCCTGCGGGATTCGCCGCCCTCTTTACCCCCAATGGCGTCGGAACCCACCCCGACTGGGCCAGACGTCACGTCGCCGTCATCCCGAGCTTCCTGCCGCGCCCACCCCCCACTCACCTCCCCCCGCATGTCACTGTCCACCCACCTCGTGGACAGCCCGCGCTGAGGGACAGCCAACCTGTGGCGGAGCCGCCGAGCCGCCTGCCGCCCGACGATGATTCACCGCTGCTCGCCGCCCTGCGCGATCTCTCCCGCAGTGCCAGCGATCCGCTCGTCGCCGATTGGCTCAGCCCCCTCCGCGCCGCTCACTCTCTCGTTCCAGCTTGTCCCGCTTCCTCCCAAACGGCAGGCCCTCCACCCACACGCCACCGTCTGGCTCACGCCACTGATGCCAACGGCGCCAGAATCGCCGAACTCCTTTACCAGTCGAACCCCGAGACGCTCCTCCACTGCCGCATTCAACCGATCGTGCCCTTCTCCCCCAGTGGTTGATTCCCCGGGCAACACCAAATTGAAACCATCGAAACTCAGGATCGCTCCGGCTCAGACCACAGAGTGACCCGCGAAACCCGTCGGCTCGTTGTTCAGGCTCAGGGACGCACAAATCATGAAGGGACAGACGAGCTGTTGATGGCG
>CAZYHO010000126.1:0-2644 GCA_964647495.1 uncultured Akkermansia sp.
GCGTTCCAGAATGCGGGCCGTATGAAGATTCTCGGAATAGTGTGCGCCTCGCTGTTGACCGCCGTTTGCGCACCCGGCGCTGTTCAGACGAAGACCATCGAGTACAAGATCGGCGAACAAGTGTTCGAGGGCTTTCTGGCATACGACGACACCTCGGGCGCCCCGCGCCCGGGCGTGCTCATCGTGCACCAATGGCGGGGGCTGGGCGAGTACGAGCAGAAGCGCGCCGAGATGCTGGCGAAGCTCGGGTATGTCGCGTTTTGCGCGGACATCTACGGCAAGGGCGTGCGGCCGACCGAGGTCGCGGACGCCTCCGCGCTGGCGGGCAAATACAAGGATGACCGGGCGCTCTTTCGCGAGCGGCTGAAAGCGGCGCTGGATGTGCTGGCGGCGCGCCCCGAGGTGGACAAGTCGAAGCTGGCGGCCATGGGTTATTGTTTCGGCGGCACGGGGGCGCTCGAGGTGGCGCGCAGCGGTGCGGACGTGCGCGGAGTGATCTCGTTTCACGGCGGTCTCGGCACGCCGGCGCCGGGCGACGCGAACGCGATCAAAGGCCGTGTCCTGGTGCTGCACGGGGCTGACGATCCGTTTGTGCCGCCGGCCGAGGTGGAGGCATTCAAGAAGGAGATGGCGGACGCCGGGGTCAGGTACGAATTTGTCTCCTACCCGGGGGCTGTTCACAGCTTCACGCATTGGACGGCCGGCGACGATCCTTCGAAGGGCGCGGCATACAACAAGGAGGCGGATGAAAAATCATGGGAAGCCATGCAGACTTTCCTGAAGGATCTCTTCGGGAAGTAACCGCTGCCCCCCGGCCTCGCAGGACGGATGCCGCCGGGACTGACCGGACCGGACATGGCAAGCGATCTGCTCCGGCGATGGGTTGAGCCCTCATCGCCGCCGTGTCTTCCCCGGCCGGTATTCCTCACCACCACCCACTGACATGAAAAAAGCCGCCAGCGATGCCTCCGCGCCGAAATCGCGGAGAAAAACCTCCACTTCCACCGCCAGCACCTCGAAGCCGCCGTCGCCTCGGAAGCGGAAACCCTCCGCCGATGCCGCGACTCCGGCGGCCGGTGATCTTGCGGCTGCCGCAGTGCCAGCGGACACGCCGCGGCCGCCGTTTGCGCCTGCCGCGCCTGCCGGTCCGGCCGCCGCGCCCACGCTGACCGTGGTGGCGGCGCGCGTCGATATCGGCTTCGGGAATCATCTGTTTCTGCGCGGCAGCGGACCCGGGTTGAGCTGGGATGTGGGCACGCCGATGGGCAATGCCGGCTGCGACCTGTGGACCGTCGACCTGCTCGGCGCCACCGAGCCGATCTGCTGCAAATTCCTGATCAACGACGAGAAGTGGTCGGCCGGCCCCGACTACGTGATCGAGCCCGGCGCCCAGTTGGAAGTGACGCCGCTGTTTTGATTCCGCGATTCCGCAGCCGCGGGGTTCGGCCTCACCGCAGGCGGCTGGTGCCGGCACCGGCCCCGGTGCGTTTTGGCACATGACCGAGGAGCCAGTCGGCGATGCCGGCGGTGGCCTCCCAGCGATGGGCGTCGTGAAGGATGAGGTGGTAGTTTTCCGGAAAGAAGAGCGGCGTCTTGTCGAGACTTTCGACGTGATCGAACCAACGCTCGATCTGCTTGCGGCTGGCCACCGGGTCGTTCGGTGTGTAGAGAACGAGCACCGGCAGCGTGAGGCGGGCGGCGACGGTCTCGCTGGAGTTCATGAGGAGATGGACTTCGCGCAGAAGGCGCAGTGAGTGCGCGGGCACAAGGTGCGGCGTGAGCGGGGCCTGGGACGCGTGTGTGGCCTCGCTGGTGATCCGCATTTCGGGGACCTGGGCCGGGTCGAGTCGGGCGAGCGGGATGCGGTATCCGGGAACGATGCGGCTGGCGGCGCGGGCCACATACCCTTTCCAGCGGGGGAGTTCGGAGCGGAGAGCGACGGCGGGAGAAAGCAGGATGACGCCGCGGGGGCGCGGGCTGGTCTCGCTGGTTTCGCCGGGCTCATCGGTCACGGTGTGCAGGACGATCAGCGATCCCAGGCTTTCCCCCAGCCAGAAAAGCGGCACGCCGGGGTGCTCGGAGGCCACGAGACCGGAGAATTCGCGCAGGTCGCACAGCCATTCGCGGCGGTTGCGGATGTCGCCATGGGCTTTCGCGTCGGGGTCCAGCCCCTGGCCGCGCAATTCCATCGCGTACACGGTCAGGCCGCGTTTCGGAAGCTCCTGGCCGAGAGGCCAGAAATCGCTCGAGGCGCCGCTCAACCCGTGGACGCAGAGGAGCACCGCCTTCGGCCGATCCGATTTCGAAATCGCGGCAGGCGCGGCCGGCCAGTGCGCGTATGGCATCGACTTGCCGTCACCGGCCGACCATGTCGCGGGATGGAGCCTGGGTGGCTGGGTACGGGCCGGCATGAAGGCGCACTGGGTGAGGCAAGCGAGAGCCAGCGCAGTCCACACCTGGCGCGCGATCGGTCCGGGAGCGAGGACCGGCCGGGGCTTGAGAGGACGCGCGCCGGGGGGCATGGCGATCGCGGCAATGAATGTCGCGGCAAAAACTGGACACGCGAAGCGCCGGGCTGCGCCGGGCGTGCGTTCGCGGCGGAAGGAGATCTATTTGGAATCGCTTTCCTTCCCGGCTTCCTTTT
>CAZYHO010000126.1:2744-11023 GCA_964647495.1 uncultured Akkermansia sp.
CGGCTTCCTTTTCCGCCTCGCGGGACTTCCGGATGGCCTCGGCTTCCTCCTCGGGAGTCACCTGGCGGACGATCGGCTTGCCGTCCTTGATTTCGACCGCGATGGGCGGCGTGGTGGCGACCGCTTTTTCTCCTGGTTCCGGGCGTGCCGTGCGGCCGGTGGCCGGGGCCTTGCTGGCGGTGGGCGGCTGGATACCCACAAGCTCGATGTCGAAGACCAGAGCATGACCCGGCTTGATCGCGCCGCCGGGACGGGGGCTCGAGCCGTATGCCAGGGCGGCGGGAATCCAGAACCGGTACTTCGAGCCGACCTGCATGAGCGGAATGCCCTCTGTCCATCCTTTGATCACGCCCCGAAGATCGAGCGTGCTCGGTTCGTTCTCCCGGGATTTGTCGAACTCCGTGCCGTCGAGCAGCGTGCCGCGGTAGTGGCAGACGACCGAATCCTGAGCGGTCGGGCGCGGGGCATCGGCGTTCTTGGCGGGCTCAAGCACTTTGTATTGCAGGCCGCTTTCGGTCACCTGCACGCCCTCGGCCGCGCGGTTTTTTTCGAGAAACGCATTCCCTTCGGCTTCGTTTATCGCGGCCTCCCTGGCGTTCAGTTCCTGCTGCTTCTTGTTCAGCTCCTCCTGGCGCTGGCGGAAGCGGGCCTGCAGCTTCTGGATTTCCGTGTTGACCTGCTGCTGCGTCGCGAGCGGCTCCTTTCCTTCCATGACCGCGCGGAATGCCGCAACGAGGTCGGCCAGGTTGACCTCCAGGTCGTCGTGCACGATCTGGCTGCCGAACTGCGCGCCGAGTGCATAGCCGCGATCTTTCGCCTTCAGCACGTCGGAAAGCCCTTTTTCGAAACTCTTGAGGTCGATCGGTCCGTCCTGCGGAGTGTTCTTCTGCCGGCTGGCGTAAAACGTGCCGAGCGCCTTGCTCCGATTCGCGCGGGCCTCCTCAGGCGAAACCTCGGGCTCGGAAGCCGGCGCCGGTGTCTGCGGCGTGGCGGGGGGCGCGGCATCCTGGGCGGAAATGAAGGCGGCAGGCCACAAAAGGACGGCGCACCAGAGAGCTGTCTTGGTCATTGGAGTCGGGTGACTGGGGTTGATAAAGCGGAATGTTGATACTACCGGCCCGGGCTGGCAGGTCAAGGCGGATGGACGAGGTGGTTGCAGAGGGACTCAAGGGACAAACACATCAATCCTCCGGCATGGGGCGTCCCTTGGTTTCCGGGAGGAACCAGAGCGCGATGAAGCCGACGAGGAAGATGGCGCTCATCCAGGTGGTGGCGGTCCGGAATGCTTCGATCTGGGCTTCGACGGTGGTCGCGCCTTGTTTCAGGCCGGCCTGGAGTTTGCCGAGCGTGAACGGGCCGCTGGCGGCGAGGAAGCGGCCGACGTTGTAGCAGAAACTGGTGCCGGTGCTGCGGAGGCGGATCGGGAAGAGTTCGGGCAGGTAGATGGCGAAGCCGGCGAAGAGGGCGAGCTGGCAGGCGCCCATGAGCGGGCTGAGCCAGTAGACGTCCGACTTGTCATTGAAGAACTGAAAGAAAGCGACGGTGGAGGCGAGGGCGCATCCGAAGGCGATGGCGAAAGCCGGTTTGCGGCCGATGGACTGGGCGAGCCGCGTCATGACGAGCATGCCGATGAAGGCGCCGATGTTCTGGAAGATGGAATTGATGCCGATCCACTTGGCTTTGGCGCCTGCGATTTCGGTCTCGGCCACGCCCTGGGCGCGGAGCGATTGCTCGATGACCGGGCCGACGAGTTCCGGGGCAAAGAACCCGATGCCCCAGAGCCCGATGACTCCGGAGACGCAGAGGAGCATGCCGAGCAGCGCCGGTTTGCGCCAGCGCGCCTCTCCGAAGAGCGAGGCATAGGATCCGAAGGCGGCGCCCGTGCGGCGCCCGGCCTCGCGCGCCTTCACCCATTTTTCGGGCTCCTTGAGTTTGAGCTGGATGAAGACGCAGAGGAATGCGGGCAGCGCGCCGACGAGGAACATCAGCTTCCACGCCTGGTCGGCGCTGATTCTCCCGATGCCGATATAGTGACCGGCGGCCAGGCTGATGAGACCGGCGGTCACATTGCCGACGGCGGAGAGCGCTTGCAGCGTGCCGAGCGCGCCGGCACGGGCCTGATCGGGCAGCGAATCGGCGATCAGGGCAACGGCCAGGCCGAAGACGCCGCCCACACCGAGGCCGGTGATGAAGCGGTAAATCGCGAAGTCCTCCCAGCCCCGGGAAAGCGCCGACAAACCGGTGAAGACCGAGTACATGAGCACGGTGAGCGTCAGCGTGCGCGCGCGGCCGATGCGATCGCCCACGGCGCCGAAAATGAGGCCGCCGGTCGCCCAGCCCGCGACGAAAATGGCGGTGGCGTATCCCCCGTACGTGTTGGGATCCATGCCGGGCGGGAGGAGGCTCTTCATGGCGTTGCCGCGCGCGAGAATGAAGAGCTGCTGGTCGAGGCAATCGAACATCCAGGCCATCGAGGCCATCGCGAATACAAACCAGTGCTGGGGGGTGAGATGGCGCCACCAGGGCGCGGCCGGGGATGCAGGGCTGGACATGGGGTTGGGGAAAAGTGTCCAGAGAGCTAATGGACATGGCCCGATCCGCAATGGGAAAAGGCAGGATCACTTTCTTGACTGGAGGTACGCGACCACGTCGGAGAGTTCTTGTGGGGAGAGGATCTGGTCGATTCCCTGAGGCATGAGGGACACGGCGCCGGACACCATCGACTGGATGCCGGTGCGTGCCACGATGACGGGCGGGGCGCCGGCGCTGGTGGCGACTGTCAGCGAATCGGCGTCCTGGTTTGTCACGATGCCGTAGACGGTCGATCCGTCGTGCCGGGTGATGTGGACCGGTTCGTAGCTGCGGACGAAGCTGGCGCTGGGAAAGACGAGGGCCTCGAGCAGGTCGCGGCGGGTGCGAATGCCGCCGACTTTGCCGAGATCCGGGCCGAGCGTGCCGCCCTTGTAGCCGAGCGGGTGGCAGGTGGCGCAGGCGGCCATGCCCGATTGGAAAACGATGAGCCCGCGCTCGGCGTCGCCGGAGGGCAGGGAGGATTCCAGTTCCGCCAGGCGGGCGGCCTGGTCCGGCGGCCGTGATCCGGCTTGGGCGGCGGTGAGCGCTCGATGGACGGCCGGCGGGAAAGCGGCGAACGTTTCGCGGAGCGAGTCGGCCGGGGTGGCCACCAGCGCGTTGGCGCGGTCCAGGGCGGCGACGAGTGTGAGGCCGGCGGTTTCGTCGTCGCGGCCGGCGAAACATTTCAGGACGACCGGGCGTTCGAGCAGGCTGGCTTGCGGAAAGGCATCGGCCAGGGCGAGAAGCTGGTCGGGCGTGAGGCGGCGAGTGGCCAGCGCGGCGGCGGCCGTGGCGGCGTGAGTGGGATCGGGATCGGTCAGGCGGCCGAGGACGAAGCGGAAGGCGGTGTCGTCGAGCGGATGGTTCGCCAGCGCGACGAGTGCGGCCAGCCGCAGCGATGGCGCTTCGATTTCGCTCGCGGCGATGGTGGCGAGACGCTCCGCGAAGCCAGTGCGGTCCGCGGGGCGGGCGCGTCCGATGACGGCGAGGGCGGCCTGGCGTTCCTCGGTGTCCGCGGATGCGAGCATGGCGGAGAGACCGGGACGCCAGGACTCCGGCAGGTATTCCAGATGGATTGCCGCCATGGCCTCGAGCAGTCGAAGGCGGGACGAATGCGAGGGCGCGGCGGCCAGCGCGGTGCCGACGAAATCCTGGCCCGGCTCCGTGCGGGCCAGCACGGCGAACACGCGCCGCAGCGATTCGCCACCCGCTTCGGGGGTTGCCAACTGCTCGCGCATCCAGCCGATCAGGGCACCGGCCCAGCCGGGATGCCGCTCGGCGGCGAAGAGCGCGGCCTCGCGCAGGCGGGCGTCCGGCGCGTCGAGGTGCGGCAGGACATCGGCGGGAGCGAGGCCGCCATCCGGCATTTGCGCGAGCGCGTAAAGCGCGGCGGCACGCACCGCGGGATGCGCATCGGCCAGGCCGGGCCGCGTTCGCGCCGCGTCGCCGATTTCCAACTGGGCGTATGTGTACGCATGGAAGAGAAAGCGATCGACGTCCGGAGCCGCGAGCGCCTGGAAGAGCGCGGGAATCGCGGAAGCGAGGCGACGTTGCGCGAGCGCCTCGGCGGCCAGGCGGCGGAGGTGGAGGGAATCGGAAGCGAGGTGTGCGAGCAGCGCCTCGTCCTCCGTTGTCCCGCCGAGGCTCCAGGCGGGCTGCGGGGTTTCCGGCGGTGTGTTGCCGGTCTTTTTCCGCAGTCGGTAAATGCCGCCGAGCGCGTTGGGTTTGGCGATCTGGGAGGTCGGGCAGCACAGCTTGTACCATCCGCCCGTGTCGATGACGAGCACGCTGCCGTCGGGCGCCTGGAGGACATCGGTCGGGTGAAAGTCCGGATGCTCGCAGGCGAGGAAATCGGAGTCGGTCGTGCGATAGGTGGCGCCATCCGGATGCAGCGTGTGGCGGCTGACCTTGCGCATGTTGAATTGCGCGCAGAGCAGGTCGCGGCCGTACAGTGTAAGGCCGGCGGGCGCGGCGGGACCCATGTGCGTCATGGGCGGCATGAGGGTGCCGGTGCGCGGGTGGCCGTTGAGCACGTCATGGTCTTTCCCCCACACGCCGCCGCGCACGGCGTGGATCAGGCCGTCGCGCCGCCCGCCACCCGGGTGTTGAAAGAACGTGCCGGCGACAATCAGGTCGCCTTCCGGTGTCCAGGCCAGCCCGACCGGGTTGTCCATGCCGGCGGTGAAAACCGGCTCGATGGATTCCGGACCACCGGCCCCTGCGCGGGCGCGGAAGACGTGAGCCGCGCGCGATTTCCACGCCGGGCGGCCCGGCAGATCGTACGTTTGTTCGGCGAAGGCGCCCTTGCACCAGTAGATCCAGCCGTCCGGCCCGAGGTACGGTCCGTGAAGGTCGTTGGCGCAGCCGGTGAGCGTCTTGCCGTCAAACCAGACTTCCCGTTTCTCGGCGATGCCGTCGTCGTCCGCATCGGTGAATTTCCAGATCTGCGGCGGCGCGGACACGTAGACCGATCCCTCGTGCCACAGGCATCCTTCGGGAAACATGAGGCCGTCCGCGAAAACCGTGCGCGCGTCGAATACGCCGTCGCCGTCCGTGTCGGTCAACCGCAGTAGCCGGTGCGGCTTTTTCTTCAACTGCTCCTCGACCGGTTCGTTGCTTCCGGACGACTCGGTCACGTACAGCCGCCCCTGTGGATCGAAGTCCGCCTCGATCGGCCGGTCGACCAGCGGCGGCGCGGCGGCGACTTCGAGCGTGTACTCGTCGGGAAAAGTGAAGTCGAGGCCGCCCAGCCTCAGCTCAGCGGCGGCCAGCACGCCGAGCGGCATGACTGCCGCCACGACCGCGACCCGCCGCATCGAGCCGACCCCCATGCGGGCGCGGCGCTGTGCGGCGCCGCGCCCACCGCCGTCACCGGGTTCCTGGTGGTGCGCGCCCATCATGTTTCCTGTTCGAGACGCTTCATGGACACCCCTTGTACATGGAGGCCCCATCCCAGGCGACCCGAAAGTGAAGGACGCGTCCCGTTGGACCGGAGGCAAGCCGGGCGCGAAGCTTGGCGCCCACACGTCGTTGCGCACCAAGCTCCGCGTTCCGCCTGAAGGCGGGACTCCAACTCAACGTCGTTTCGCACAGCTTTTCAGTTGGAGTCCCGGCGGTAAGCCGGAACCGCAGGCCAAGCCGCGACGCCAAGTGCGCACCATCGTTTCGCACCGCTCTTGCCCATTGCCGGCGGGACGTCTCAGAGTTCAGAGATCGGAACCAACGGTTTCTTGACACTCGTATCATGTGGAAAACCGGGTTCACCGGGCCTGCCGAAAATGGAGCGGAAGAGGATACCGCATGATGCTGCGTGCTCCCGCTGAAGCCGGTCCAAACCAACGCGTCCGCTCAACAGCCTCCCTGAGCTTGCTCATGATCGGGGTTCTTCCGCTGCATGTGGTAATTGCTGGACAATGGCCGCCCGCGGCACTTCCATTCGCCATTCGCCGTCAAGAGTGTGAAAACAAAACCGGATTGCATGCGCCCCCTATCCCATCAAAGTTGAACCATCAAAGCTGAACGTCATGGCTCGTGACAAAGGCATGGAGGAATGAATATATTCTCGATGAGCGAGAGCGATTGATCGCCGAGGGAAAGGCCCGATTCATTGATTGGGAGGATGCCAGGAAACAGATCAGGCAAGCCCTTCAATGAGGATCCAGATTCTTGATTTGGCCAAGGACGACCTCATCGAAGGTTTCCATTTCTATGAAGTATACGATCGAGGATGATACCGTTCGAATCAGATGTGTCGTTGATTGCAGGAGACGACCATCGTGGATTCGAGGGCGCCTCAAAGGCGCCTGAGAAAACCGGTGAGCCGCAGAGCGACTGCAGCGCTCCCAGGCGAAAGCCGCGGCCGCAGGCGTGTGGCGGTGCGGCTGCGCGGACTCAGGGAGGACAGGCGTCAGCGATCGTGGATCACATGATGCAGCCAGGCGCGGGCGTAGCTCCAGTCACGTTTCGCGGTGGGCACCGAGACGCCGAGGAGGCAGGCGCATTCGTCGAATGAAAGGCCGACGAAATACCGCAGTTTGACCAGATCGGCTTTCCGCGGATCGCACGCGGCCAGGCGGTCCAGGGCGTCGTGCACGGCGAGCAGTTCGTCGTTGTCCTCGGGGGCGGCCAATTCGATATCGTCCACGGCGACCGGAGTGACGCCGCCGCCGCGCTTGCCGCACTGTCTGCGGCGGGCGCGGTCGACGAGCACGCGGCGCATGGCCTCGGCGGCGGCGCCGAAAAAGTGGGCGCGGTTTTCGAAAAAGCCGTTTCCGAGACGCAGCCAGGCCTCGTGAACCAACTCGGTGCCGTTGATTGTCCGGCCCGGACTTTCCCCTGCCATCTTCGCGGACGCCATGTGCCGCAATTCCTTGTAGACAGCCTCGATCAGGGCGTTCGCCGCGTTCGCATCACCTCCATGGGCCGCGTTGAGGAGGCCCGTGATGTCAGGCGGCAGATCCGGCTGATCCATTCCGGAGATTATGTTAGGCACGGCTCCACTGCAATCATGTGTTTTAGATGTGATGATGAACACGATGGCGGTGTCGGATTGAAAAGCATTCGAAAGAACACCTTCCGCCGGGGTGCGTCCCAAAGCGCCCGCGGCGAGCCCCGACTCCACCGGCTTTTCAGCCTCTGCCGGCGCCGGCGCCGGCCGTGCCTGTCTGGAGGATGACATTGGCGGCGGTGATGAGCAGGCCGCCGGTGAGCAGCGCGGATGTCAGCGATTCGTTCGCATACGCGACGCCGGTCCACCGGGAAAGCCAGCCGGGCAGGAACAGCGCGAAGAGCGAGGCGCACACCGGCTCCAGACAATAAATCAGCCCTGCTTCGGTCGCGGGAATCTTCGGCTGCCACGCCAGCATCACGCCGAACGCGAACACGGTGCACACGACAGCAAGCACCGCCAGATGCGCCACCGCCGCCGGGCTGGCCCACACCGACGCCAGCGCGGCGGCATTCGGCATCGTGGCCAGCGCGATCGGCAGCGACCAGGCCGCGAATCCGACAATCATCAGCGCGGTGACGGGCAGCGGGCGGTTGGCCGCGTAAACCGGGCGCTCGAGCAGGATGATTTGAAACGTGAAACACAGCGCGGCGCCCAGCGTCTCCCATTCGCCGCGCCCCATGTGCAGCGTGCGCCAGTTGAATCCCGAAAGAATGATGATCCCCCAGACCACCAGAATCGTGCTCGCCGCCAGCCGCCACCCCGGCGCCACCCGCCGGCTCAGGCAGTGCCAGAGCGGCAGCAGAATGCAGTACGCCTGTGTGATGAACGCGCTGGTGGACGCGCTCGTGTGCGCCAGTCCGTCGGCCTGCAGCACAAGACCGCCGCCGCCAAGCAGCCCGAGCCAAAACCCCTGGCGCCATTCGAGCGCGGTCAGACCCCGCCAGAGCCTGGGCCGCCACGCCAGCAGCAAAACGACGGCGAACAGCGAGCGCACGCAGATCAGCCAGGACGTGAGAAACCAGCTTCCTGCCTCGGGGATGCGGACCTGCCCGATCTGCGTGAGCATTTTCTGCACGCAGAAGCTCAGGCCCCATGCCGCCGTCCCGATGAGCAGCCAGCGGACAGCGAGGCGGTGCTCGGGCGAACGAGCATGAGACGGGGCGTGCATCGGCCGACGATGCGCAGCGGCCGGCAAGTGTCAGGTTGCGAATCCGCGATGTCTTTCCGCCCGGCGCGATCCTCCCCGGTGTTTTCCGGC
>CAZYHO010000127.1:0-10950 GCA_964647495.1 uncultured Akkermansia sp.
GGATTGCGCGCGTTCCCGATGCTCGTCAGACCGACGCCGGTGCCGTCGGGATTGCCGGCCACCGTGCCGAGGTCGAGCGTCCGGCCCGCCAGAACCTGCAGCGAACCCGGCCCGCCGATCTGGATGTCCCCGGCGGTCGGGCCTGCATCAAAGTTAGGCACATTACCGTCGCGATTGGCGGCGACGCGGAGCGGTGCGCCGGCATTGGCCGGAATGATGTCGCGTCCGCTGGTGACGATGCTGACATCGGAGGGGCGCAGATTCTGAATGTAGAGCGAGGCATCGGTCAGATCTCGCGACGCGAAAACACGGGCCGGTTTCGGCGAGAACAACGTGAGACCCGCGATGTCCCCGCCCGCGGCGTACAGTCGCAGCGGATCGGGATCGTCGAGATGCAGGAGGCCTGGCGCGTGGAGCGCCTGTCTTGTCTGCAGCACGCCGGTGGTCGATCCGGTTTCGGCGAAGAGCGCGTCCAGCCCGATGAAAAACAACGGCAGTTTCGTGCCCGTGGCCTGGGCCTGGGAGGTCGTGTAGCCGAGCGGCGCGAGCGGGCCCGGCAGGTCGGCGGGATTGGCGTCGGAAACGAGGAGCGTCGACACAGTCCACGCGGTCCGGGGACCGGCGATGTTCACGATTCCGGTCGGCTGCAAACCGGCCACGGCGCCGGCCGAAAGCAGTGAAAGTGAGCCTGTGGGAGCGGGAGTGAGCGTCAGGCTGCCGGCGATGTTGATGTCACCGCTGTAGGCCGTGACATCCAGTGTGCCGGGCTGCAGCGAGGCCAGCGTCTTGTAGCGGATGATTTCGTCGATGCCGGCCTCGTTGAGGCGCAGCCAGGGTTTGGCGCGGGAGGCGGTGTCGTTGCCGAGCATGAGCTTGTTGGCCGTCCAGAGGTACATGAGCGGATCGGCGGCGCCGGCGCTCTGCAGAAACGGAGTGGCTTCCGTGCGCAGCGTCACCACGCCTCCGAGCGATCCGGCGCGCACCGCGGACGACGGCCCATGCGTCGAGTACGTCGAAAAATATGATTTGTACCAGACCGAGTTGCCGAGGCCTTCCGGGAGCAGGAACGGATTGGCGATCGGGCCGAGCGTCAGGTCGCCGCGGGCGCTGACATCGAACTCGGCGCGGCCGGCGAAGAGAGTGGTCGGCAATTCGGTGAAGGATGACCCTTGCCCCGCCACGATGCTGCTCGGGGAAAGGACCGAGCGCGTCGCGTTGGTCACGATGCCGCCGCCGGCCGAGAGCGTGCCGCGCCCGCGCTCCACGTAGTACACGCCGGCGTCGATGTCGCCGCCCGCGCGGACCGAGATATCGCCGCCGCCGAGTTCGATGGCTGTCTGGCCGGAGGCCAGCGGGTTCGAGGCATCGCCCTTCGTGACGCGCAGGTTGGTGGGCACGACCGCATCGATGTTGCTCACGTTTGCCCCCGCGGTCAGCGAAACATGGCCGCCGCCGAGCGCGCCGATGCCCTGGAAAAAATTGCTGAAATCGATCCACCAGCTCGTGGAAAGGACATCGTTGGCGACGCGGCCCTGCGCGAACTGGCCGGTGAGCGGATCGACCGTGCCGCGCCGGTACAACCAGTTGGCGGGCATTTGAAACTGGGAGTCGGGCACGAGCTGGCCGGCCGCATTGCGCGTCATCCGCTCGATGTTTCCACCGGCGGCGAGGCTCACGTTGCCGCCGGCCATCGTGTATTGCGCGGGATAGAGCACGGTGAGCTGGGCGGCGCCGAGCCCCGGTGTGCCGGCCGGCGGCTGGCCTGGCCGCGGCACATCGAATGCGCCGCCGAGTCCCGGGTCGGCGACGGCCGTGCCTGTCGTGTAGATGGTGGAGAGCTGGTTGAGGATGCGGATGTCGCGTGCGGCCGCGATGGTGATGTCGCCGCTGCCGGTGCGAACGACCTGCCACCTCTGCGGGATGACCGATCGCGTGAGGGCGTTGTCGCCGCCGCTGACGGTGTTGTTTTGTTCGTCGGTTGTGGTGCCCGCCTTGCCGAGGATGAACGATCCGGTGGCGTTCGATGCCGGCTGCACCGCCGATGCGGCGGCCGCGGCCAGGTCGGCGCCGGCCGTGAGCCGGTACGAGTGCGACTGGGCGTTGGCCGGGAGCAGCGGGTTGAATGGCATGAGACGCCCCTGCCACAACTGGAGGTTTTCCGCGGGCGGGTTGTTGGGCGGGACGAACGGGATGAACCCGTCGCTGAGCGAGTTGAAGAACACCACATCACCCGCCGCCCGCAACGTGAGGGCACCGGCCGCGCTCCGCGAACCGTAGCGAAATCCCGACAAATCCCAGTCGTCCAGCGTGGTGGTGCCCGGGCCGCCGAGCGTCAGGTCGCCGCCGCGATTGATGATTTCCGCGCCGGGGGAAAGCACCAGCGCCGAGGCCAGGCCTGGCTGGAGGGCGAGGAGACGCGCGGTGGCGGCGGATTCAGCGGCGCTGCCGTCGCCGGCGGCGCCGAGCCACGCCGTGCCGTCCGCCTTGATGGCTTCGCGAACGGCGGTCGTGATGGCGCCGCCGCTGTCGGTCAGATCGTAAAGCCGATACCCTTCGACGACGATGCTCGAGGGATCGACGAGTGTGCTGCCGATCGCGGCGGCGCGGACATCGGATCCATCCGCGGTCAACGGCGCGCGGAGGTGGAGCTTACCAGTGAATTGCCCCAACGCCGCGCTGTCCTCGGTCCGGGCAGCCACCGACAGATCGACGATGGATCCCGCCTGAAGATCGAGGCGGCCCGGGCCGATGATGCCGTCGCGCTGGGCGCCGGCCTCCAGCGTGACGCGTCCGCCCTGGCCGGCGCTGTCGAATTCCCCGCCCGCGACCGTGAGCCGCGCGCCCTCGGCGATCGTCAGATCGCCGTGCGCGGCCAGACCGATCCGCCCGCCCGTTGCGCCGGCGGCATCGATCGTGCCGGTCACCGTGATCGCGCCGGCATCGGCGGCGAGATCGAACCACCGGGCCGCCGCCACGCCATCGACGATCACATCGCCGGAACGCACACGCAGCGACACCGATTCGGTCAGGCCGGCGTCACGCAGCAGCGCCGTCAGGTCACCCGTGCTCGGAAGCACGCGGGAATCGAGAGCGAAACTGCCGTCGACGCCACCTTCACCGCCGAATCCGACGAGTTCGCCGTCAGCGCGAAGCATTCCGCCTGGAGCGGCGATGCTGAGCTGTCCGGCGTTCCCGCCGGCGCCGGCAGCGGCAATGCTGAGGCGGGACGCGGCATCGAGCACGACGTCACCCGCCGCGGCAAACAGGCTGATCGAGCCGGCGTCGGTGGACCGCGACACATCGTAGAATGTGCGGACCTGGCCGGAGACATCGAGGTTGCCGCCGACGCGGATATCGCCCGCGGTGGCCGTGATGGTGAGCGATCCGCTCGGCAGCGCCACGGCGCCGTCCACGATCGTTTCGCGTCCGGTGAGATCGAGCGTCGCGCCCAAGCCCGGCTCGAGAAGCGCCGTCGTGCTGCCGGCCTGCGAGAGGCGCAGGGCGCCGGCGGCGACGATCGAGCGGATCGAACCGGCCCCGCCCGTGAGACGCGGAGTCGTCAGCGTGAGATCGCCCTGCGTGGTAAAGCTGCCGGTCCCGTCGCCGAGCGCGCCGCGTGCCGCATTGACAACGACCGAACCGGCGCCGTGCACCGCCACATCGCCGGCGGTCCATCGCACCACGTCCGCGTCAAACACGAGCGAAGAACCGGTCGACGTGCCGGCGAACGATGGTCCTGCGGGTGTGCCCGAGGCGTTGCCGAGGCGTATCTCATTTGCGTGGAAAGTGACGGCGCCTCCATCCGGCACGTACGCGCGCCATTCGCCCGTCTCGAGCGTGAGTCGGTTCAGCGCGCCGCCGAGCCGGCCTGCGCCATAAACGTCGAGGCTCGTGTAACTCCGCAGCGAAAGCGAACGCCCGCGTTCCAGGTTGGACCACAGCGATTCCGAGAGCACCAGCCCGGGATCGGGGTTCAGCGCGCCGGCGTCGTCGAACACGAGGCTGATGCGCCCGCTGCTGAGTTCATAATGCTGCGCCGACAGCGTGGCCGTGGGATCGATCTCCGTCGCGTGCGTCGAGTCGAGTATCAGACTGCCGCCCCGGAGCCGCGCCCCCGCTCCCACCGCCAGGCTGCCCGCGGAGGCCGATGGATCGATGCCGGTGCGAACGACCGTGGCATCCGGTGAGCCCGCCACGCGCAGCAACGCGCCGCTGCCTTCGACGAAAAACGCCTCCGCCTCGCCGCCTCCGGCGCCGCTCAACGTGGATCCGGGATGCACGACGATGCTGCCGGTCGCCGCCAGCGTGAGGTCGGCCGCCGTCAGCCCCGCGCTGCCGGTGTCGATCTCGATCCCCGAGCTGGTGGTCTTGATCACGGTGCGGCCAGCGGCGTCGATTTCGCGCCGCCCGCCGATGAGCAGGCTTTCCGCCCGCCACGATTGCAGGACCGATGAGGACAGGGCCACCGCCGTTTCGTCCGGCGACTGCCCCGTGCGATTGATGAGGAACGAGCGGGACGACGCGACATCGATGCGGCTGCCGCGCCCGCCGGCAATCGACGGAGACAACACCGCGCCCGCCAGGTGCATCGACTGGCTCGCTTGCAGAAGGAGGCGACCCGAATCGCGCGGCAGCCGCGGCGTCGGAAGGTTGAGGCGGTCCGCGGCGTCGGCGAGAAACCGATTCGCCAGGAACGTCTCGTACTCGGCGCGCTGGCGGATCACGTCACCCGACGCCAGCTCGAACTGCGCCGCCAGCGTGGGCACGCGCCGCGTCGAGTCGAGGCTGTTGAAACGATACCCTGAGACGAGGCTCGAGCCGTCCGGCAGCTCCCAGGTGCCTGTCGGCTGGCGGACCTGCGGAGTGACGAGCACGCCGCCGGGCAGCAGGGCGTAGCGCGCGGGCAGGAGCGTGTAGTGACCAGCGCGCAATGTCTGGCTGCCCTGGAGGAAAATGCGATCCCCCGGCTGAAGCGCGTCGTTCAAGTATCCCGGCCCGAACGGCCGGATCAGGTTCGTTTCGATGGACGACGTGTTGAACGGCGAGTACGCCGCGAAGTGCGATTCGTATCCCGGCAGGATGGCGAAGCTGGACGAGGACGCGAGGATATCGACGAGCCCGCCGTTGCCCTCGACCCAGCGGTAGGCAAAGAGATCGCCTCCACCGCGCAGGTCGATCGTGGCTCCCGGCGCCATCACCACGTGGGCGCCGGCGATGGTGATGCTCCTTTCCGGCAGGCCGCCGGCCGTGATGTCCACGCCGCGCGGGTCGATCCACGTCAAGCCATCCGGGCTCACGCCGTAGGGAATCGCGAGCCCGCGCCCCGTTCGCGGGTCCACAGCCGAGACCGACGTCACGCCGCCGCCGCCCAGGCGCACTTCGCCGGCCACCGGCGTGGGCCGAGCCGCACCCGCCAGCAGGTTGACCGGAGCGGTGCCGGTCCCGTCCCAGCCGAGCACGATCGAACCGAACGGAGCGCGCAACACGCCGTCCTGCCGGATCCGGCTCGCGTAAAACGCCAGCGATCCGCCGCCCGACAGCGGCAGCGCGCCCGATCCGGATTTCCCGATCGCAATCGATCCCGGACGGGACACGCCATCAACGACAGGATCGTACACGAAAACTTCGAATGGTGAGGCGGTGACGGGGTACACCTGGGCGGCGCGCAGCGTGAGATCGCCGGCCATGCTGAAGATGCCGCTGGCCCGGATGTCGCCGCCGCGGGCCGTCAAGGCGGCGCTGCCGATGTTGTGCAGCGAGAGCGTGCCGAGGTCGATATGATTCGCCGTGACGATGAGGCGCCCGGGTCCGTAAGCGGGCGTCACGATCCCGCCGAACGGGCTGCGCCGGTCTTCCGGGCGCTGCGGCGGCTCGAACGCGCGACCCAAAGCCACATACGGCGCGGTCAGGCGCACGTCGTCGTCCGCGAAGATGATGCCTTCCGTCGCGACGCGGAGCGATTGCCTGGCGTTGATCGTGACCGGGCCTTCGAACCGGACCGATCCGCCGAGCGACAGCGATCCGAATCCGCCACGCGCGAATGTCGCCGCCGCGAAAACTCCGCCGCTCACTGCGCCGGGCAGCGGATTGCCGATGGCCGCCAGCGTCACGACGGCACCCTCGGGAATGACGCGCCCGCTTTGCCTCACGACCAGGTTCGTGTCGGCCGGCTCCGGCAAATCGCCGGGAGCATAAAACCGGCCCGAGGAAATATCGAGGTACCCGCCGAGTGCCGTCGGTCCGCCCGCGTGCCCGCGTACCGCGGCATCGGAGTAGAGGAAATCGAGGCCGCGCATCCGCACGCTGCCGCCGTCGCTGTCGATGCGCACCGGCACGACCGCCAGGCTGGCCAGGCCTTCGGTGAGCCCGCTGCGTCCGGAGATCGCGAATGTCCGGAGCGGGTCGGCCACGGCCGGCGGAATGTCGAGCACGCCGCTGGATCCCGAGACGTCGATGACCGCGCCCGCGGCGGCGAGAATGTTGCCGGTCAGGCTGACGCTGCCGCCCGGCAGCACACGACCGATGCGGCGGCCGTACGGATCCGGCAGGAGCACGGTGGCGCCGGCGGTCGAGAGCACACTGCGCGGCCCGAGCAGCAACGTGGTCAGCGCGACATCCGTGTTCTGGCGCGCCGCGTTGGAATCCCCGGCTTCCACGACGATCGATCCGCCCGGCGCTTCGATGCGCCCGAGAATCGCGACCGTGCGGCCGGTGATGGAAACGCGCGCCAGCGGGTCGGTGCGGATGATGGATCTTTCGCCCACGATCAGATCGCCCCGGATCAATGGCACATCCAGGATGCCGTCGCGAATGCCGGCCGCATTGAGGCTCAGATCCACGGGCGGGCGCACACCGGCCGGTTTCTCCACGATCCGGAATGCAAGTCCCCCACCCCACGGGTTCGGCACGGCGACCAGGCTTTCGGCCACCGGTTCGATCTTCGTCCCGGCCGCGACGACAAGCGCGGGCAGCGTGCGGCCGCTCGCATCGATCACCGGCAGTCCGGTCAATTGGTATGACGCGAATCCGCCCTGCCTGAAGAACGATGGATCGAGGCGCAGGCTGCCCGGTCCCGCCGAAGGCCCGCCGATCCGGACGAGCGGCGCCTGGATCGCGAGCGAACCGCCCACCGCGCCGGAGTATCCACGCAGCGTCGAGGCAAGCTGGAAAACACCACCGACCAAGCCGCTGAGCTGCGGATCCTGTCCGCCATGAAGCGTGATGCTGCCGCCATCGCCGTAGTGGATGTGGCCGCGCGGATCGATCAGCGCGCCGCCGGACACATCGATCAGGATGCCGGCCTGAAATCGTGCGCTGTATCCCTTGGCGCTGATCGCGCCGCCATGCAGCGCGGCGGGCTGCGAAAACGGATGGCGGGCGTTCAGGCGATCATCGACCACGAGGCCCGCCGTGCTGAGGATGGCGCCCTTGCCCAGCGTCAGCCGGCCGCGGTCCGGATTGGGCGGCGGCAGCAGGCGCTCGGCCTCGGGCAGGCTGCGGATGAACGCCACGTCGTACGGCGTGAGGTTCAGCGCCTGGAATTCCAGATATCCTGAGGGCGCGAAGATCCGGCCGAGGAGGTCGATGTTCGATCCGAAGAACCGGAATCCACCGCCGGCCGGCGCGCGCAGCGTGACATGCGAGGGCACGCGCACGTCGCCTCCCTCGTTGTGAATCGTCACGCTCCCCCATCCGGATTCGACGGTGAGCGACGGCGAGAGGTGGACCATCCGCCGCCTGTCCTGGCGCAGAAGCGCGGGATCGCCGTGCTGATCCAGCGAAAACGCACCGGCGGGACGCGCCGTGCGGCCGTCGAAGACGATGTTCGGCGGATCGGGGAAATTCGCGACCACGGCGTTGTTGAGCATTTCCTCGCCGCTGAACGAAAGCGTCAGGTCACCGGCGCGCGGCAGGTCGCTGCTGTGCGATGTCGCGCGCAGTTGCCGCGGGCCGGGCGAAACACGGCCGGTCAGCAGCCCATCGAGCGCCATGCTCGGCGCGGCCAGGTCGAGACGGCCGGCCTGGGCGCCGTGGAGGTAAGGAGGTTCGTGGTGCTCGCCGGTGGGGGCGAGGGCGTGCGCAAACGTGTGAGTGACACCCCAGCGCGCATGCACCTCGTCCCACGTGCCCGTGTAGACACCGTCGTAAACGCGATCCGGCGTGGCGTGCCGGATGTCGATCAGGCGACCGTCGGCCCAGAGGCGGGATGTTTTCACGGTGCCGCCGAGATAGTTGATGTGGCCGCCGCTCACGTCGATCGAGGAGCCCGGCTGCATCACGACCGAGCCGCCCGCGGCAATGTTCACCGAGCCGCCGGCCACCGTGAGTTCACCGACGGTGCGTTCGATCAGGCCGAGGTAACCGGTCAGGTCGGCGAGCGGCGTGCCCACCCACTCGCGGCCGTTGTAGATTCCGCGATGGCGCAGATCGACGGTCAGTTCCGGCCCGCGAAGCGCGCCCTGCCGTTGCAGCGGTGATGGAGCGAGTTCGCCGCTGCGCAGCACAAGCGAGAGGATGACCTGCGAAAGCGGCGCCGTGACACCGGTCGATCCGGCCACGTTGACGGAGGCGCCTTTCTCGAAATACACCTGCCCCGCCGAAGCCAGAAACGCGGATGACGGCGGTGTAGTGTCAGGATTGTAGGCCCAGGTCCCGGCCTTGATCGTGACGAGTGCGTTGGGCGCGAGAATCGCGGATCCCCGGTCCAGCAGCACGGTGTGCCCCTGCAAGTTCACCTGCGAGCGCAACGCCAGCTCGGTGCCGACGGCCTTCTCGCCGCTCTGCCACTCGGGAATGATGCGGATCGTGGCGCCGGGTCCGATTTCCACATGGCCGGTCGACCTGAAATGGAAAGGCGTACCGGTGCTCGGAACCGCCGGATCGTATCCGGTGTTCGGGAGCGCATCGTAGTTGGCCGTGAGATCGACCCGGCCGTTGAGCGACACGCTCGTGGAGCTTTCGATCGATCCCAGATGTTTCACCGTGCGGCCCGAGAGCGAGGCGCTTCCGCGAGCCACTTCGATCAACCCGCGGTTGATGGCGGTTCCGGCGTCCTCGCCCACGCTGCCGACGTAAACGTCCAGGCCGCGCAGGCTCGCATCCGAACTCTTGTGCGCATCGACGCCCACCTCGAGGCCGGCCGCGAGGATCACCTGGCCGTTCGGCGCCACGAGCGAGCCTGCATTCGTGACGTTCGGCCCGACGAGCATGATACGGCCGCCGTTGCCGTCCGCGCTCACGCTGCTGACGATCGTGGCGCCGGGCTGGACGATGACGTCGCCATGGCGGTTGTCCGGAAGATTCGATGGAGGCGGCGTGAAGGCGGGAGTGCCTTTGGATCCGGCCGCGATCGGCAGCGCGCTGAAGAGGAACTGCGAATCCGGATTGTTGAGCAGGCCGCGCTGGATCAGGTTGTCGTTGATCGGGAGCGACGAGGCGACAAGCGACCGCACATTCACCTGGCTGGTTCCGCCGAAGATGATGCCGTTCTGATTGATGATGTAGACCTGGCCGGGCGCGCTGATCTGGCCGAGAATCTGTGTCGGCCGGCCCGACGGATCGTTCACGCGGTTGAAGGCGATCCACTGGGCCACGTTCGCGCCGCCATCGGATTGATCGAACCGCACATGCGTGCGGCGGCCGACATTGAACGTCTCCCAGTTCAAGAGCGCCTGCTGCGCCGTCTGCTTGATCGTGACCTGGGTGAGGCCGCGCTCGCTCCGCTGCACAGGCGCCAGCGCGCCCACGGGCAAACCGGAAAGCCGCAACCCGCCCGACGCCAGTCCGTCCGGCACGTCCGGCAGCCGTTGCCCCGGGTGGTTGGGGTCGGCGCCCAGGTTGTTCGCGCCGCCGGCGCGGGCGGCGGCGCGCGCCTGCGCCTGCATCGAACGCACCGCCTGAAGCGACTGGGCCGTGCGCGCCAGCGCGTCGCGCTGGCTGGCGCGCGCCTGCTGCTGCGCCGCCAATGCCGCGCCGGCGGAGGCATCGGTCTGCCGCACCTGAGCCGGCGCGCCGCCTCTCAGGATATCGCCGCCGAGCGAGACACCCGCGGCGAGCGCCCACGACGCGCCGACGAGGCCCGTCCACAGTCCGGGCCGGCGGCGGCGGAGCGATGTGCGCGGCGGGCTCATCGGTAAAGAGGCGCCGTCGAAGCGGGCGGCGCGATCACGGCTGCTCGGCTTCGACGATCTGGGCGAGCGCGAGTTCGTTGATGGCCAGCGGATGCTCCTGGAGGAGTTTCGCGAGGTACGCCTGGCTGTTCTCGCGCGTCTTTTCCGCCCTGAGCTGGGCGATGAGCTGGCCGCGGATCTGTTCGAGCGATGGCGTGTATGGTTCGCGCGCGTCCAGAACTTTCACGATGTGCCAGCCGTCGTCGAGCCGGATCGCGTCCGACAACGAGTCGACCTTCAGGCCGCCCAGCCGTGACCTGATTTCAGGCTGGATCTGGGTTTCGGCAAGCCATCCGATTTCGCCGCCGCGCGCCGCGCTCGCCTGCTCCTCGCTGTGCAGCCGGGCCAAGCCGGCAAAGTCGGATGGATTGGCTTTGAGCGCTTTCTGCACGGTCTCCAGCGCGGCGCCCGCCTTGTCGGCCGTGGCTTTGTCAGCGTCTTTCGGAAGCGCGATGAAGATCTGGGCGAGCCGCCATGACTTCGGCACTCCGATCGACGGTTTGGCCGCCTCGTAAGCCGCCTGCAATTCCGCCTCGCCGGGAAACGACTGCGGCGGAGTGGCGACCGATTGCAGGTAACTCTCGGTGAGCGCCACCTCGCGGGCGCGGGCGAGCTGGGCGGCGACATCGGGTTTCTTGTGATGTTCGGTGGTTTCGGCTTCGCGCAGGAGAATGCGCTGCACGAGCAGCGATCGCACGACCTGGTTGAGCAACGCGGGATCTGTCTTGATGGCGGATGTGTCGCCGGTCGTCAGCGATGCCAGCGACGCCCGCACGTCGGC
>CAZYHO010000128.1:0-10924 GCA_964647495.1 uncultured Akkermansia sp.
AACTGCTCTCCACTGTTCGGACCGTTCCCGAGGCTGGAGAGACCGGGTCGTCGCCTCCTGCTCGGACGCCTCTGGAGAATCGGGAACCGGGCCATCCACTTCACGCGGTAGCCGCTGACGCGCCCGGAGGATCGCGTCCCACCGCGGAGCTTCGCTTTCATGCCTCGCGCTTTTCAAAAAACGCATGGAATTGGGCGTGTGTCCTCGCACCGAACACCTCTGATCCGTGCCCCGTGTACCGTGCCCGTGCACCGAATACGGCCCTGGCCGCCGAGCCGCCGGCGGGGCAGGGGATTGCCGTCCGCCGCGGGATGTGTCACAGTCGGCTCCATGACAGCCACTTTCAATCTGGATGACGTCGGGCGGATTATCCTGCCAGCGGCATGGAGGCGCGCGCTCCTCCATCGCTTGTTCTCCGTGATCCGTCACGCGCTTTAGGTCCACTCTGTGGATCGCTGCGATGGACTATCTTGGAGGGCTGATTCTCGGACTGGTCATTGGCGCCGGAGGCGCCATCCTGGTGGCCAGGCGTCGTAACAGGAATTCCTCTGACGAGGGGACCGTCCTGCCATTGCTGAAAGCGCATTTTTTTCCACTGCCTCTCGGCCAACTGACGATTTCGGAGCGGCAATTCCCGTTTCGAGTCCGCGCCGATCTGCAGCGGGCGATAGACCGGCTGTTTGGCGAGACAACTTCCATCGCCCACTTTTGCGGGGTGAACCGGGAGTATTCTCACGAGGACCTTGTCTTTTCCGATTGCGTGGTGGAAAACCAGCACTCTCCCGTCGTCACGACTCCGCCCGGATATGAAGAACTCGATATCGGTGAGGCAGAGCCGGTGCGGGTTCTGAAAAACGGGTTATGGCTGCTGGAACAGGAAGGCGTCAAGTTTGCGGTGCTGCTGACGCCGAAAGGCCGCTATGGCCAAGTCACAGGAATGCAATTCCAGATCGGAGTGCCCAACTCATCCGCCGGGACACGGATCACGCAGGCATTTTTCAGGCACCTCGAGGACTCGATCCTGAAAGCGGAGTCCTATCGGGGTAAAATCCTCTCGTTGGAGGATGCCGGGCATTCGTATTCGGGCGAATCGAGCGGAATCAAGGTCCACAAGCTCCGGCTGGTCGAACGGGATCATGTCATCCTGCCGCAGGCCACGCTCGCACTATTGGAACGGAACGTCATTCATTTCGTCAAACAGCGCGACAAGCTGGCTCATTTCCGCCAGGCCACGAAGAAGGGGATCCTGTTCTATGGCCCGCCCGGAACCGGAAAAACCCACACGATTCACTACCTCGCCCGCGCGCTCGCCGGCCACACCACCCTGCTCATCTCCGCCGAACAGGTGGGCCTTCTGGGTGAGTACATGACACTCGCACGATTGCTGCAGCCGAGCATGGTCGTCATCGAAGACGTCGATCTCATCGCCCGTGATCGCAGAAGAATGAACAGCCCCTGCGAGGAAATCCTCCTGAACAAACTGCTCAACGAAATGGACGGTCTGAAGGAGGAGGCCGACATCGTGTTTGTCCTGACCACCAACCGGCCGGAGGCGCTCGAAGCTGCCCTGGCGTCCAGGCCGGGCCGCATCGATCAGGCGATCGAATTCCCGCTGCCCGACGACGAAGGGCGCGCGAAACTGGTGCGGCTGTACTCCCAGGGTGTCATGCTCTCGGACGAGGGAGTGTCGGACATCGCCTCGCGCACCGAAGGTGTGAGCGCGGCCTTCATCAAGGAACTGATGCGACGAGTCGTCCAGTTCCATATCGAAGCAAACGGCGACGGCAACGTCACCCGCGATGACATCGAAAAGGCGCTGGACGAAATGGTGTTCAAAAGCGGCTGGCGTAACCTGAGATGGATCGACACCGATGTGCGGGGTTAGGCGCAATGCCGCTCATTTGAGGATGAACCGCGAATGGACAGGCATGGATGCCAATGTATGTAAGGCGCTCCCGGTGGCGGACAACTTCGATCACGTCCCGCAAAAAGTGCGATAGGGCGGCGCGTCGGCGGGTGCGGGTTCGCGCCACTCGGCAGCATGGCCGCCGTGATCGAACGGGGCCTCCACCACCGCAAGCATCCGCCGAAACGGCGCGAGGTCGTGGTCCCGGGATGCCGCGTCGAGCGCCGCTTCGACCAGGTGGTTTCGCGGGATGACGGCCGGGTTGCGGCGGCGCATCAGGGCGGACGATTCGCTCAATGGCCGGTCTTGTGAGGTGCGGCGGGCGAGCCAGCGAGCATGCCATGCCGCGATCGCGGGGTCAGGCGCCTCGGGCTCGTCCGGCCTGCCTGCCATGGCGCCGGCAACGCTCAATGTTGCGAACGTATTCGTGAAGTCCGCGTCCGCGCGGTGCATCCAGTCGAGAAGGTCGTCCACGAGTGCCTGGTCACCCGGCTCGACGGAGAACAGGCCGAGTTTTTCCGTCATGACCATCAGCCAATGCGTGTGGAAGCGATCGGGAAAGCGGTAAACCGGGGCGGAGGCGCGGTCGAGCGCCTGCTGCGGGTCTGGATGGATCAATGGAAGGAGGGCTTCGCCGAGACGCGCGAGGTTCCACTGGGCGATCGACGGCTGGTTTCGATACGCGTAACGCCCGGCATGGTCGATCGAACTGAAGACAGCCGCAGGATCGTAGGCATCCATGAATGCGCACGGCCCATAGTCGATGGTTTCGCCCGAGAGCGCCATGTTGTCCGTATTCATGACGCCGTGGATGAATCCGACCGATTGCCAGCGGGCGACAAGCGCCGCCTGCCGCTCGATCACGGCCTCCAGCAATGCCAAGGCAGGCGACTCGGCGCTGGCGCATTCCGGATAGTGCCGTTGCACCGTGTGCTCGACGAGCGCCCGCAGCACCGCGGGATCGCCGTGGGCGGCCGCCCATTCCATCGTTCCCACGCGGATATGGCTGGCCGCGACGCGAGTGAGCACCGCGCCGGGAAGCGATTCCTGGCGCCGCACAACTTCGCCGGTCGCCGCCACCGCCAGGCTGCGCGTCGTCGGAATGCCGAGCGCGTGCATCGCCTCGCTGATCAGGTATTCGCGCAGCATCGGGCCAAGCGCCGCCCGGCCGTCGCCATTCCGCGAAAACAGAGTCCGGCCCGACCCCTTGAGCTGAATGTCGAACCGCTCACCCCGCGGCGTGATTTGCTCGCCGAGCAGCAGCGCCCGACCGTCACCGAGTGCCGTAAAATGCCCGAATTGATGGCCCGCGTACGCCTGGGCCAGCGGCGCCGCTCCGGGAGGCAGCACATTGCCGGCAAAGAGGGCCGCCGCATCCTCGCCGCCCAGCGCCTCCGCGTCGAGCCCGAGAAACTCCGCCAGCCGGCGGTTCAGCACGACGAGATCAGGGCGTGGCACCGGTTCCGGATCCAGCCGCGCAAAGAGCACGCCTGGCAGTCGGGCATACGTGTGCTCCAGCCGCCAGCCGGCATCGTGGGCATCGTGGGCCGATGAAGATGTCCGCATCATCCATTCTGTAGCCGGTCCCGGCACGCTGTCAGCGGCAATCGCCGCGGCGCGGCACAGATCCACGGCGGATTTCCGTACCGTGGTTTCTGATTGAAGATGGCGCCCACAGGGCGACACACAGATTGCGGAAAGCTGGCTCACAATTCGTATGTCACCCTGTGGTGTCACCCTGTGGGGCTCCGTGTGCGCAACGCCTCGAGAGGATCGGGAACCGGGTCGTGTTCTGGAAGTGCCAACCGCTGACGCGCCCGGAGGCTCGCGTCCCACCCCGGAGCTTCGCCTTGATGCCTGAGATTGGGAGCGGGCATTTGCGCATCGCAATTCACAGAAAACTCATGGAAGCGCGCTTCTGGGTGGGGCGTGACCTCCGGGCACGCAAGCGGTTCCCGTGTCTGAGGCCATGGGGGATGCCGATTCTCGGAAACCGCCCGCGACGGAGCGCGAACGCCTGGCGCAGAATGGCGGGCGCCCACAGGGTGACACACAGATTGCGGAAAGCTGGCTCACAATTCGTATGTCACCCTGTGTGGCGCCCCGTGCCTCGTGCCCGGTCCGCCGTCTACCGCCGCGTGTCGCCACTTGCGTATGGGCGGGCTCGCCGCTTGTTCACCCGATGCTGTGGATGCGCCAACTTCTGATCGCGGGCATCGTCGCCTCCGGCCTGCCGTCCTGCGGGACGGCCGGCTTTTATTCCCAGGCAGTGCGCGGCCAGTGGGAGGTTCAGCGGAGAGCCCGGCCCATTCCCGAGGTGCTCTCGGACACTTCCGTGCCGCAAGCCACGCGCGACGCGCTCGGACGCGTTCCCGCCATGCGGCGGTTTGCCGCCGACTCGCTTGGCCTGCCGGACAGCGGCTCGTATGCGACCTACACTGACCTCGGCCGGCCGCACGTCGTCTGGGTCGTTTTTGCCACCGCCGAATTCTCCGTCGAGCCCAAACGATGGTGGTACCCGTTCATCGGCTCGCTCGCCTACCGCGGGTATTTCTCGGAACAACCGGCCCGCACGCTTGCCACCGCCCTCGAATCCAGGGGACTCGAAACCTTCGTCGGCGGTGTGGACGCCTACTCGACGCTCGGCGTATTGCGCGACCCGGTCCTCAACACCTTCATCCACCACGGCGACACACAGGTCGCCGAACTCATCTTCCACGAATTGACCCACCAGAAACTCTACCTGAGCGGAGACACCGAGTTCAACGAAGCGCTCGCCACAGCCTACGCCGAGCACGGCGTCCGCCGGTGGCTCACGGCAACCGGACGCACGCGCGACCTCGGCCGCTACAACGCGGAAACCAAAGCGCTCAGGGCCTTCATCGCGCTCGCCCTCGAAACACGAGCATCCCTCGAGCGCAGCTACGCCGCCACGGCAGGCCGGCCGGTCACCGACCGCCGCGCCGCGAAACAGGCGATCCTCGAGGACTTCCGTCGCGCCGCTCTGCGCCTCCGCTCCCGCCACCCCCAGCTCGCCCGCGTCGATCGCTTTTTCAACCAGCCGGTCACCAATGCGCGCCTCGCCACCCTCGCCACCTACTACGATCTCGTCCCGGGCTTCGAGGCGCTCCTCGCCAGGCGCCCCGAGTCGCCGGACGCATTCTTCGCCGAGGTCGAGTCCCTCGGGAAAAAACCGAAACCCGAGCGGCATTCGTTATTGCGCCGGCTTTCTGAAGACGCCGAAACCGGCCCGGATGCTTCTCCGTAGCTTCCGGCGCCACCAACCGGCCGGCCGCAGTCGCAACCAACCCCCTCACGCCCCCCGCCCAAGCGCCGCGCCGCCTATTGCAGTGCCTTGTGCAGCAATTCGCTCACCAGCTTCGGATTCGCCCTGCCGCCGCTCGCTTTCATGATCTGGCCGACCAGCACATTCGCCACCTTCGTTTCGCCGGCCTTGATGCGCGCGACCAGGTCCGGATTCGCGGTCATCACCTGCTGAACGAAGACATCGACGGCCCCCGTATCGGTGACTTGCGTGAATCCCCTGGCCTTCACGATGGCGCTCGCGGATTCCCCGGCGGCAAACATCTCGGCAAAGACCTCCTTCGCCTGCGCCCCGCTGATGGCCCCTTCGTCCACCAGGCGCACCAGGTCGCGCAGTCCGGCCGCCGTAACCGGACTCTCGGCGAGCGGTGTCGGCCCTTCATTGAGCCGGCCCAGCAATTCATTGATGATCCAGTTGGCCACCGCCTTCGCGCTCGGCGCGCCCGCGGCCGCCTCCTCGAAGTACGCCGCCAGTGCCGGTTCGCCGGTCAGCACACCCGCGTCCTGCGGCGTCAGCGCAAAATCCCTCACAAACCGAGCCCTCTTCGCGTGCGGCAGCTCCGGCAGCCGGCCGCGCACCTCGGCCAGCCAGGCGGCCGTGCGCACCGGCAGCAGGTCCGGATCCGGAAAGTATCGGTAGTCGTGCGCATCCTCCTTGCCGCGCATGTCAAAGCTCTCGCCGCGTTCGTCATCCCAGCGCCGCGTTTCCTGCCGCTGCGCGATGCCTCGATCCAGCTCGCCGCACTGGCGCTCGATCTCGAATAGAATCGCCCGTCGCACCGCGGCCACCGAATTCAGATTCTTCAGCTCGATCTTCGCTCCCAGGGGATCGCCTTCCGATCGTCGCACGGAAACGTTCACATCGCAGCGCATCTGGCCGCGCTCCATGTCCGCATCCGAAACTCCCGCGTACACCAGGATCTGCCGCAGACTCGCCAGCACGGCCGCCGCCTCCTCGGCCGATCGAATCGCCGGCTCCGTCACGATTTCCATCAACGGCGTGCCGGCCCGGTTGAAGTCCAGCCCGCTGCTCGTCCCGAAATGCAGGCTCTTCCCCGCGTCCTCCTCCAGATGAATGCGCGTCAGTGGCACCGTGCCCGCCACCCCGTCCTCCCCGATGCCGCTCCGTGGCGCCTTGGAAAAATACTGCTGGTACATCGGCAGACTCCCGCCCACCACCAGAGGCTGGTCGTACTGGCTGATCTGGTAGTTCTTCGGCATGTCCGCATAAAAATAATTCTTCCTGTCCCACCTGGACACCTCAGGCGTCGTCGCGCCAAGCAATTGGCCGGTCAGGATCGTCATCTTGATGGCCTCCTCATTCAACACCGGCAGCGCCCCGGGCAATCCGAGGCACGTGGGACACGTCTGTGTGTTCGGCGCGTCTCCATAACTCGTCGCGCACGCACAGAACATTTTGCTGCGAGTCTTCAGATGCACATGAATTTCAAGGCCAATGGTCGGCAGGTAATCGGCGATGGGCATGGGTCGGGATCGTTTGTCTTGTTTTGATGAGTCGGTTTTTCGCGATCTGCTTTCATTCGCCGGATTCCGCCGCGAATGTCTCTTGTCCTATGGCACAGGTTCCGCCCTCCTGACCTCCGTCAGCCGCGCCGACCGGAGCGCCGCGGCGAGATCCGGATCTTCAGCGGCCGTCCGCACCTCGGGCAAAGTGAGGAGCCGGGCGTAGTTCGAATGAGCCACCACGAACTTCACCTCGCGGTCGTTCAGCAGTCGCCGGAATTTGGCGTGGTTGAGCACCGTCTGCAGCGATGGATCAGCTTTGACCGCTTTCCAGTGCGCCGGATCCCGATACGCGACGAGCAATTCGCACAGATGCGCGACTTCCGGCGGCGTGACCGGATCGAGCACATTGAAAACCCTGCCAACCGCACCCTGGTTCAAAAACGCGCGCGCCTCCGCAAGCCACGGCCGCGCCGCCTCCGCCCCGAGATCGACCTGCGCCATCCCGTTGAACGAACCGCCCAGCCGCAACAACACCCCGGCCATCCAGATCAGCGCGCCGGATGGCAGCAGGCTCAGCAGCACCGCCTTCCCCATTGACATCGACCGCCCCGTCGCCTGGGCCGAATCAAGCCCGCCCAGCACCTTCTCCAGCGCGAACCCGGATCCAACATGCCCGATCACCCCCGCCACCACGCTCAAGCCGCCCAGCAGCGCCGTGGATGGATTCGCCACGCTGGCGTCGAGCCACTCCGGCGCCTTCAGGAAAACATAAACGCCGAGCGCAAAGCCGATCGCCAGTTTCAGCATCCCGCGGATCAGCCGCAGCACACCGCGCACCACAGCCAGCACCGCCATCACGGCCACGAACAGCCCCGCCAGCATCGGCAACGATACCGATGTCAATGCCTCAGGCATGACCGGGACACTCACGCCAGACCTCCCTCCGCCCCCTTGCTCCCTCTCGTCGCTTCCGTCCCTCTCATCCCATCCTCAGGCCCCCTCTGCCCGCGATGCCTCAGCAAATGATCGCACACCACGAGTGTCGCCATGGCTTCCACCATGGGTACGGCCCGCGGCAGCACGCAGGGATCGTGGCGACCACGGCCCTTGAGCGTCGTGTTCTCGCCGCCGCGGTTCACCGTGTCCTGCTCCATCATGATCGTTGCCACGGGCTTGAACGCGACGCGGAACACGATAGGCTCGCCGTTGGAAATGCCGCCCTGAATGCCCCCCGACCGGTTGGTCGCCGTGCGAACCCGCTCTCCCTCCATGCGAAACGCATCGTTGTGGTCGCGACCGGTCATCAGCGTCCCCGCAAATCCGCTCCCGATCTCGAACCCCTTGGTCGCCGGCAGACTGAGCATCGCCTTCGCCAGGTCCGCTTCCAGTTTGTCGAACACCGGCTCGCCAAGTCCCGCCGGCACGCCACGGATCACGGCCTCGACGACGCCGCCCACCGAATTCCCCTCGGCACGCATCTCTTTGATCAACGCCGTCATGGGCGCCACCGCCGCCGGATCGCCCGTGCGCACGATGTTCCCCTCGATCACCTCACGCCGAACCGTGTCAGGATCCACCGTCGCCGTGATATCCCGCACCGATTTCACCCAGGCCAGGCACTCGAAATCCGCCAGCATGTGCCGCAACACACACCCGGCCACCGCCGCCGCCGCCACACGCCCGATCGTCTCCCGCGCCGAGGCCCGCCCGCCTCCCGCCCACGCCCGCAAGCCGTACTTCGCCTCGTACGTATAATCCGCGTGGCTCGGCCGGTACGTGTCCTTCATTTCCAGGTAGGCCTCCGAGCGTTGATCCTCGTTGCGCACCAGGATGGCGATCGGCGTGCCCAGCGTGCGGCCGTCGTCCGATATCCCGCTCAAAATTTCCGCGCGGTCCGCTTCTTTCCGCGGCGTCACGATGTCGCTCTGCCCCGGTCGCCGGCGGTCCAGCCCGGCCTGGATGTCCTCGGCCGATACCGTGATGCCGGGCGGGCAGCCATCGATGACCACACCCACTCCGCCCCCGTGGGACTCGCCGAAGGTGCTGATGCGGAACGCGTGCCCGAATATGCTCGCCATGGAAGCCTCCCACTATGCCGGGTCTTGCCTCCATGGCAAACGCCTCCACTCAAGGATCTGCTGGCGCATCCGCCCTGACCAAGACAAACTCCCCTCATCACGACGCCATGCCCAACGATCCCCGCTCTTCTTCCATCGCCTCGATGATCACCCGCGTCCTCACGGCCCTGACCCTCTTTGTCGTCGCCTGCACGATCTTCCTCGTCTTCTCGCGCCACCGCGAGGGATACGGCCTCGATGACATCTTCGTCGGCCACCGCTTCGGCGCTCCGGGCAAATTGACCAAACCCGAGTCCTCCCCCGTCAGCCCAGGTGACGTCCCCGGCCTCACCCGCCTCGACGAGGAAATCACTTCCCTCATCAGTGCTGTCACGCCCGCCGTCGTCAGTATCAATACCAACCGCATCATCAACACACGCCAGGCCGATTTCCTCGGACAAAGCTGGGACTCCCTGTACCGCGTCCCGGGCATCGGCTCCGGCGTCATCATCAGTAAGGAAGGCCACGTCGTCACCAATTACCACGTCATCGAGCACGTTCACGAAATCACCGCCGTTCTCCACGACGGCGACGTCCGCCTGCTCAAGAAGATTGGCGAGGACCGCGACGCGGACATTGCTCTTCTTCAAATCCAGGATCCCCGTCCCCGCGAGTATCATGCGCTTCCCTTCGCCGATTCGGATCGCGTCCGCGACGGAGCAACCGTCTTCGCCATCGGCAATCCCTTCGGCCTCCGCGCATCGGTCACCCAAGGCATCATCAGCCACCGCGACCGCCGCTTCAGTGACAGCGATCCCCCGAGATTCCAGACCAGCGCCACCATCAACCCGGGAAACTCCGGCGGCCCGCTCATCAATGTCCGCGGCGAAATCGTCGGCATCAACTCCGCCATCTACGCCGGCCAGGAGAATGTCCGCGTCTGGCAGGGCATTGGCCTCGCCATCGCTGCCAACGATGTCGTCCGATCCATCGAACGCATTCGTGGCGGCGGAACCGGTTACCTCGGCATCCGCGCCGAAGTCCAGCAAACCGCCGATACCACAAAGGAACTTGTCCTCACCGACGTCATCCCGGGATCCCCCGCCGACAAGGCCGGCCTCAAGCCGGGTGACGTCATCCTCCTCTTCGGCGGCCAGCCGGTCACCAAAGGATTCGATGACCTCTTCACCCGCATCGACCGCCGCCCCACCGATCAACCGGTCGACATCGTCGTGCGCCGTGGCGACACCGAGTTGACCATCACCGCCGTCGTCGCCGATCGCCAGGCTATGCTCACTCAGGAGGAAAAAATGGCCGAACGCCGCGACCTCCGCGAGCAAATCGGCATCGAAGTCCAGAATATCACCGAGTCCCAGCGCCGCCGATTCCGCGGTATCCTCGTCCGCGGTATCCTCGTCACCGCCGTCGAACCAGGTTCTTCCGCACACAACCAGATCTTCCCCGGCTCCATTATCTACGAGGTCGATGGCGTGAGCGTCGACTCCGTCGAAAAATTTTTCACGATCATCAGCGCGCTCAAAGGCAAACGGTTCTCACTCCGGTTCTCCTACCGCGGCGAAGAAGCCTGGATTGCCAACATCGAACTCCCCAACTGAAACAGAGCTGGCCGCCTCCGCCCCGGATCGCTGCCCGGGCGCGGACTCACCTTCCCTCTTCCTCCTCCTTACCGCATCGAACTCGAGATCGCATCCGATCCCTTCTCCCCGGTCCGAATCCGGATCGCCTGCTCCACCGCGCTCACAAATACCTTCCCGTCCCCGATCTTCCCCGTGTTCGCCGTCTTCACGATCGCGTCCACCACACCGGTCACCTGCCCGTCGTCCACGACAATCTCCAGCTTCACCTTCGGCAGGAAATCCACGGTGTACTCGCTCCCACGGTAAATCTCCGTGTGCCCCTTCTGACGCCCGAAGCCCTTCACCTCGGTGACGGTCATCCCTTCGATGCCGATCTCCGACAGCGCTTCCTTCACGTCTTCAAGTTTGAATGGTTTAATGATGGCTTCGACTTTTTTCATGGGATTGTGGGTGATGGAATGTTGACCGCTCGGGCCATTGTTCCCGGTGTCATCGCCTCTCGTCAAGCTAGACTCATGCCAACTTGCGCGGCGCCCCCTCGCAAAAAAAGATTGCTTAGGTGAATGCCCGAG